>NZ_JBEOWF010000009.1:0-261146 GCF_040295925.1 Streptomyces sp. NPDC002588 | reverse complement strand
GCCAGCTCGAGCAGGGATTCCTCCGCCGCGTCCGCTCGCTTCCGGCCGAGACACAACGCCTGCTGTTCACCGCGGCCGCCGAGCCGGTCGGCGACATGACGCTGTTGAGACGCGCGGCCGAGCGACTGGGGATCGACGTCGACGCCGCCGCGTCGCACCCCGACGTGGCGGAGCTGATCACACTCGGCACCCGCGTGCGGTTCCGGCACCCACTGGTGCGCTCGGCGGCCTATCGCGCGGCGGGCCCGAACGACCGCCGAAAGGCGCACCAGGCGCTGGCCGACGCGACCGACGCTCGGCTCGATCCCGATCGACGGGCCTGGCACCTGGCCGCAGCGGCCCCAGGACCCGACGAGACGGTGGCCGCCGAGCTGGAGCGCTCCGCGGACCGGGCGCAGGCGCGCGGCGGCATCGCGGCGGCGGCAGCCTTTCTCGATCGAGCCGCCGAGCTGACCCCCGACCCCGTACGCCGGGGAGCCAGAGCGTTGGCAGCGGCACAGGCCAAGTATCAGGCCGGCGCGTTCGACGCCGCGCGAGAACTGGCGGACGCGGCGGAACTGGGTCCCCTCGACGAGCTCGGAGCCGCACAGTCGAAACTGCTGCGCGGTCGGATCATGTCCGCGTCCAAGAGCGCCAGCGCCGGCTTGCCGCTGCTGCTCGAAGCGGCCAGGCGACTCGAGCCGCTTGACGCCCGGCTCGCCCGTGAGACCTACCGGGACGCGATCTACGCGGCTCTCACTGCCGGCCGACTACCGAAGGGAGGGATCCTCGAAGTGGCCAGGGCCGTGCTGAGCGCACCGACGCCCGCTGAACCGGCGCGCGAGGATCTGCTCTTGGGGGGCCTGGCGCGGATGACCACAGAGGGCTACGCCACCGGCGCACCGATGCTGCTCCAGGCGCTGGCCGCGTTCCGCGCCGACGGGGTCTCGCGGGAGGACGGTCTCGGCTGGCTCACGCTCGCCTGCCGTATGGCTCACAGCACGTGGGACTTCGAGACCTGGTCGGTGCTCTCGGCGCGGTTGGTCGACCTGGCACGCGAGACGGGAGCTCTGTCCGTGCTGCCGCCGGCTCTCCTCCTGCGCCTGTCGAATCGGGTCTTCGCCGGCGACCTCGCCGGCGCCGACTCGCTCGTCGTGGAGGCGGCCGCGATCGGCGAGGCGATGGGCAGTACTTTCTTCGCGCACTACGGAGCGCTGGTCGTCGAACCGTGGAAGGGCCGGGAGGCCACGACCCGCCAGGCGATCGAAGCCATCACCCAGGACCTCCTCCTGCAAGGGGAAGGCAAGGTGGTGACCGCCACGCAATGGGCGGCGGCGGTGCTCTACAACGGCCTTGGCCGGTACGAGGAGGCCTACGCGGCCGCCGAGCGCGGCTGCGAGAACCCGGAGGAACTCGGCCTGTTCCTCCAGTCGACGATTGAACTCATCGAGGCGTCGGTACGCCTCGGAAGGCCGGCCGACGCAGCCGCAGCGGTCCGCAGAATCAGCGACATGGCGCAGGCCAGCGGCACCGACTGGGCTCTTGGCACCTCGGCCGGCGCCCGTGCTCTGGTGAGCGACGGGCAGGTCGCCGACGCTTTGTACCGTGAGGCGATCGAGCGGCTCGGCAACACCGAGGTACGGATGGACACCGCCCGCGTCCGACTCCTCTACGGCGAGTGGCTGCGCCGCGAGAGCCGCCGGGTCGACGCCCGTGTCCAACTGGGCACCGCCCATGAAATGCTCAGCCAGATCGGGGCCGAGGCCTTCGCGGAACGGGCTCGACGCGAGCTCCAGGCCACCGGAGCGAAGGTTCGCAAACGCGCCGCCACCGCGGCGCACACGGCTCTCACGCCCCAGGAAGCGCAGATCGCCCGTCTCGTCGGCGAAGGACTCACCAACCCCGAGATCGGCGCCCAGTTGTTCCTCAGCCCTCACACGGTCGAATGGCACCTGCGCAAGGTGTTCTCGAAGCTCGGCATCTCCTCCCGCAAGGAGATCCGCGTCATGCGGCTCGAAGGCGAGGCGACGTCGGGCTGAGGGCTGTCCCGTACCGCGTCAGCCCGACGCTCCCATGATCACAGCGACGCACACCCAGACCATCACCACGGTGATGAGTGCCATCGCGATGAGTGTGCCCCGCAGCCATCGCCCGAAGCGGATGTGGTGTATCCGCTCCACCCCGCTGATGGCGTCGGCGATGTGCTCGGTCACCATGCGGGCGACGTGTCTCTGCTCTTCGAGGTACCACCGCTCGACATGCGATTTCTGCTCCCGGGTCAGCCCCGGCGCCCGTGCGGTGAAATCCGCCACGCGCCGATGTGCCGCTTGCAGATGAGCCTCCCAGTACAGGAACGTCTCGATGTCGGTCAGGCCGCGCGCGGCCTCCTCACTCGCATCCATGGTGTGCTCCAGAGGGAAAACAGGAAGCCCGGTTTGGGGCGATACCGGATCCGGGCGGGTTCGGACGGCCCGATGCACAGCGCATCCCGGCGCGCACTGAGCTGTACGGCGCACCGCCGGCACCACGTCGCCGGCTCACGGCCATTGCCGTGGCGTTCAGACACCTCACCTCATCGGCCATGGCTTCCCTGCCGTACTCGGCCGTCCTCCCGCGGGCACGGGAAAGCGGGCACGGCCGGCACTGCAGCCCGGCTGCACTCCGGCCTGATCCGGGCGGGCGCCACGGGGGTGATCCCGTCTGCTGCGGCGGCATGGGCGATGTCGCCGGCGGACTCGACGAGCCGGGTGGCGCGGGTGATCGAACAGAGTGCTCGAGACTGCGTGGTCGCTGACTCCGGCAGCGGTCTCGACGCCCATGGGTCCACCACCGTCATCGATCGCAACGATCCTCATGTCGAAGCCCTTCCCTCGGGCGGAAGCAGTTCAGGGTGAGCTCGTCGGCCTGCAGGCGCCACTGTTGTTGAAACCGCCGCTCCCGCCACCCGTACCCGGCAGACGCGCCGCTCCCGTTTCTGCCACCGTGTGACACGGTGTCTCCGACCGCCGGGCGTCACCGAGCCGGACGGTCCGCAGCACATGTGCCCGGCCGCGCCCTCACGCGGCCGGGCGGTCGCTCGCCGGACTCCCGCCGGTGCGCTGCGGACCGCCGCTCGCGACGAACGCCTCTCGCGGATGCTGCACCGAGGCGAGGGAAACCAGATCCCGGCCGAACAGGGCGGCGGTCAGCCAGACGGTCAGAACACGGACCTTGCGCTCCCAGGTGGGCACGGCGAGGACGTGATAGCCCCGGTGCATCAGCCAGGCGGGAAGTCCCTTGATGACGATGCTCTTGTACTGGAAGATCCCGCGCCCCAGCCCCAGTGTCGCCACCACCCCCAGGCTGCTGTGACGGTAGTTGCGGACTTTCCCGCCGTGCAGGCTCGCTGCGATGTTCTTGGCGAGACGCTTGCCCTGCCGTACGGCGTGCTGGGCGTTCGGCACCGTCCGCGCACCAGGGGTGGGCGAGGCCAGGTCGGGGACGGCCGCGTCGTCGCCGGCCGCCCACACGTCCGGCACGGGCCGGCTGTCGGTGCCCGCGCGGAGATCTGCCCGGACCACGAGCAGGCCCCGCTCGTCGACCGGGAGGTCAGTGTGGTTGTGCACGACCGGGTTCGAGGCGTTGCCGGCGGCCCAGACGATCAGTTCCGAATCGAACTCCTCGCCGCTGGAGAGCACCACATGCCCGTCCACCGCGGAGAGCAGTTGCGTATTGAGGTGCACGTGCGCGCCCCGGCGTTCCAAGGAGCGCACCACCCACGCACCGGGCCCGTCGCTCACCTCGGGCAGAATCCGGTCCCGGGCCTCGACCAGGTGGAAGGACAGGTCCTGCAGACTCAACTCCGGGTAGGACTTGAGCATCGCGGTCGCCAGCGACAGCAGTTCACCGAAGCCCTCGACGCCGGAGAAACCGCCGCCCACGAACGTGACGGTGAGCAGCTTCCGCCGCTTGGCGCCCGGTGGCAGCGACGCCGCCTGGTCGAACGCGGTCAGCAGCCGGTCGCGGACGGCGACCGCTTCCTCCACGTGCTTCAGGCCGATGGCCTGCTGCGCCAGACCGGGTATCGGAAAGGTACGGGTCACAGCGCCGGCGGTGACGACGAGGATGTCGTAGCGGAGTTCGTAGTCGCTTCCGTCCGCGGGCCGGACAGTGACCGTCCGGTCCGCGTGACGGATTTCCGTCACAGCCCCCGCGATCAGCCTGGTCTTGCGGAGATGACGCCGCAACGAGACAGCGGCGTGGCGTGCCTCGACCGAACCGGCCGTCACCTCCGGCAGGAAGGGCTGGTACGTCATGTACGGGCGCGGGTCGACAACCGTCACCCGCGCCTCTCCCGTCCGCAACGACTTCTCCAGGCCCCACGCGGTGTAGAAGCCCGCATAGCCACCACCAACGATCAAGATGTCACGCATGGTTCCCTCTGTTCCTTGTCCGTCAGCCGTATAGACAGGACAGGGCACCAGGGTGTGACAGCCGCCCTCGATCACCGAGCTGCCGGCGCCGGGAGCTGCTGTGGGACCTGTTCCACGGCAGCTGCATCGGTACAGCCTTGCCCGCTCGGGCCGGCCGGCGCCGACAGCTCATTCCGGGGCGGCGGACGAGTTGACCGCGGGGCCTTCTTCGTGGAGGGCGGCAAGCGCGGCGGCGAGCTTGCCCCGGCTGCTGATGCCCAGGCGTGGATAGATGCGGTACAGGTGGGCTCCGACGGTGCGGTGTGAGATGAACAGCCGCTGGCCGATCTCCCGGTTGCTCAGCCCCTGTGCCGCCAGCTCGGCTATCTGCCTTTCCTGGGCCGACAACTGCTCGCCGGTGTTCGCTTGCCGTCGACCGCTCGACTCGCCGGCGGCACGCAGTTGCTCGCGGGCCATCTCGGCCCAGGGCTGCGCGCCGGCCCGGTCGAACGCGTCGCGGGCCGCGCGCAGCGGGTTGCGGGCGTCCACGTTGCGGCGTTGGCGGCGTAGCCGGCGGCCGTGGTGCAGGTGCAGTCGGGCGTGCGACAGCGTCCAGCCGGCCGGGATCGCGGTGAGCGCCGCGGCGTAACGCTCCTCCGCCGTGTCGTCAGTAGCCAGCACCGCGTCGGTGTACGCCTGCGCGACCACCATCATTTCCGAGGGCAGCCGGAGGGCCAGCTCTGGAAGTTCTGCCAGCAGTTCCCGGGCCTGGTCCACGGTGCCCGCCGCAACCGCGGCGTCCGCGAGGTCCGGCGCGATCAGCCAGCGGCTGACCGAGTGGTAGTGCGGGTCGGCCGGATCGAACGCGCGCGCGAAAAGGTCGAATGCCTCAGTCGTGCGGCCGTCGAGGAGAGCGAGCAGACCCTCGATCTGCTGCACCATCACGGTGACGAACGGCATACCGGGGAACAGGCCGTGGGAGCGCAGTTCGCGAACCGCCCGCGCCGCGGCCTCGGTCTCACCGCGCAGCGTTGCCACCAGGCCGGCGGTCGCTTTGAGTCCCAGCCAGACGATCCGTTCCCCGGTCTCCTCGGCCAGGACGAGGCCCTCGGCGGACTCCTCGCGAGCCCGGTCGAGCTGACCGAGGTACACCCGCGGCCAGGCACCGGCCAGAGAGCGTGCGAGCAGCCCGAGCCTGCCCTGCGACCGCCACGCCGCAGCCGCCAGGGCCAGGTACCGGGTGGCTCGGGCGGTATCGCCGATGACCATCGCGCCGCTGCCGAGGAAATGCAGGATCCGGCCGTCCGCACGGTCGGGCCTGAGGCCGTCGAGCCGCGCGAGCACATCGGCTCCGTCTCGGTACGGCTCGGTGTACGCCCGTACCGTCAGCACATGGGGGGCGTTCGGATCGGGGTTCCATCGATCCAGTTCCGCCGCGGCCTGAGCCCGCACCTGTGCGTCGCCGTCCTGGAAGAAGCATCGTGCGGCGGCACGCCACAGCAGGTTCTCGGCGACGTCCGCGTCTCCCGCGTCGAACGCTCCGGCCGCCGCGGTGACCATGTCGTGGATCCGTCGGTTCGGCTCGTCCGGTTCGAATGCGGCTTTGTCGGACACCACCATGAGGCGGGCCCTCTCGAGTGGGCCGAGCACGTCCATGTCGGCGCGGTCCAACAGCATCTGGGTGTGGATACGGTCGTTGATCTCGCTGGCCAGCTCGGCCGCCCGGACCAGGATGCCGGTCCGGCGGCGCGCGTCGTCGACGAGTTCGGCGGCTTGGCGCAGGGCCGGGACGGCCGCCGTCACCTTCCCCCGGGCCTGCGAGGCGTCGGCGAAACGCTCGAGCCGGGCGGCCAGTTCCTCGTCCGGGCCGATCGTTGCCATCGCCTGGTGGGCGAGTTGGCGATCGGGTGTGTCGTCCATCGCGGCTGCGAGGGCACGGTGGGTGGCGAGTCGATCGGCTACCGCGGCGCGCGTGTAGATCGCCGAGCGCATCAGCGGATGCCCGAACTCGGGGGTACGGCCGACCAGGGTGACCAGGCCCGCGTCGACCGCCTCCTGCAGTGCGTCCACGGAGACCGTCGTGCCGGAGAGGCGGCCGGCGACTTCCAGCAGCCGGTTCAGCGGTGCGGTCGGCTCGGCGGCCAGGGCCAGGAGGAACGTGCGGCACTCCCGGCTCGCCGAGTCGGTGCGTGCGGCGAACGCGGCCTCCAGCCGTTCGGTCAGCGGCAGGTCGTCCATGTGCGCGGACCTGCTCTGCACCGCCTTGGGCAGCTCGACCAGGGCCAGCGGATTACCCGCGGCGCGCTCCAGGACGAGCGCCCGCACCGGCGGCGGCAGGCCGGGGGCGCCCGCGTCGAGCAGGTCGGCGGCGGCCGTCCGGCCGAGTGGTTCCAGACAGAGGTCCGGGTGCGTGCTCGGCCGGTACGAGTCACGGAAGCGGATCCGGGAGGCACCGATGACCAGTATCGACAGGTCACCGGTGCGCCGGGCGACGAACCTGAGTACGTCGCGGCTGGACGAATCGATCCACTGCAGGTCGTCCACAAGCAGCAGGAGCGGCTGTCGGTCGGCTGCGTCGGCGAGCAGTTCCAGTACGGCAAGGCCGACGCGGAATATGTGGGGCTCGATCTCCGTGGTGTCGAACGCGCCGCTCAGTGCCAGCCGGTGTGGGGCCGGCAGGTTCTTGACACCACGGGTGACCGGTTGCAGCAGCAGTTGCAGTGCGGCGAACGGCAGCCACTGCTCGGTCTCCACTCCGGACGTGTACAGCACCCTGAAGCCGCTCTCGGCAGCGTCGGCGGCGACGGTGCGCAGCAGAGCCGTCTTGCCGACGCCGGCATTGCCGTGGACCAGCAGCGCGCTGCCGTGGCCGGCCGCCGCGTCCGCCATCAGCCCGCGCAGGGTATGCAGCTCCTCGTCCCGGCCGATCATCGCGCGAGTGCTGGTTCCGGCCTTTGCAGGCGTCGCGAGGAAGTGGTCCCGGCTTCCGCCCGGGGGTGGCCGTCGGCGCTGCTCCTGGCATCGTCGAGCCGCGCGGCAGGAGAACGCTCGGCCCCGGCCGGACGCTCGGTTGTCAGCACAGCAGGCATCGGGCTCAGCATGTGGAGTTTCCTCCGGCAACGGGTCGATACCGGCCACATGCTACCTGTCGGCCTCGGTCACCCACACGTCGACCGCGACCTCACCATCAGCCGGCAGGCGACGATCGGCCCCGGCCCCGTACCCGCCGCGGATCGCGCGCAGTCGGATGACCGATGTTTCGGCCCGGGACCGAGTGGAGGCTGTTCCCGGCTTGTCCAGGTGGTCGACAAGCCGGGAGAAGAGGAGAAGACATGAACTCCCCACAGACAGCTTCCGCTGAAACGCTGGAAAGCGCGGTGTCGGCCTTTGTCGCGATCCGCCCGCGGCTGTTTCATATCGCGCTCCGCGTACTGGGCAGCACGGCCGAGGCCGAGGACGTCGTCCAGGAGGCGTGGCTGCGATGGCAGAACGCCGACCGTGCCCGGGTGCTGGATCCTCCCGCCTATCTGGCCCGCACCGCCGCTCGGCTGGCCCTCAACGTTGCCCAGTCCACCCATGCACGGCATAGGACCGGGGCCCAGCCGAAGCTCGTCGAAACGGCCGACACCAGCACGGACCCGGTCGCCAGGGCCGAGCGGGCAGAGGCACTGGAACTGGCCCTGCGCCTGCTCCTCGAGAAGCTGAACCCCACGGAACGGGCCGCCTACGTTCTCCGGGTGGCGTTCGACTACCCCTACAGCCAGATCGCCGACAATCTCCGGCTCAGTCAGGTGAATACCCGTCAGATCGTCAGCCGAGCCCACAAGCGCCTTTTCACCGATCGGCCCAGACCGGTGAGCACGGCGGAACACCAGCGACTTCTGGAAGCGTTTGTCGGCGCAGCGCAGTCGGGCGATCTCACCGGCCTGGAAACCCTCCTGGCCGTCGACACCGACCAGGACCGGATCGAGGGTCCTCCGGAGCGTACGACGATCGCGTCTCCGGTCAGCTGCCGCCGGGTGTTCCAGGACTCACACTGACCTGTAACGGGCTTGAGGGTCCGCGATTCAGTGCAGGTTTGTCCATGGATCGGCGGTCCCTGCCTGGTGGAATCCGGGGACAGGCCGCCGCGCTGATGCAACGCCGCTCGGCGCCTCGATGTCCTGGAACATCCGGGCCACTGCGACAACCGCCCCGCGGGGGGCCCGGGTGTTCCAGGACTCGCGTCCGCTCGCACCGGCCCGTCGGCGACGAGGTCCCCGGAGGCCTGAGGGGTGCGGCTCCGGGGACCTCTCGGTGCGAACGCCGGGCCGGGGTCAGCCGAGTTCCACCTGGAGCACTCGGTCCGCGCCCTTTCCCGCCTTGTCGGTGGTGACCCACAGGGCGTTCCTGCCGGGCGCCTTCACGACGTCCCGCAGCCGGCCGAAGCCCTTGGTGTAGTAGGCGACCGGGGTGCCGGAGTCGGTGACCGGGACGCGCCACAGCCGTTCGCCGACGGGTGCCACTGGTGCCTGGGGTCGGTCATGCCGGCCTTGGCACAGTCGCCCTCGCAGGCCGGCCGGCCGTAGTTCTTTCCGGGCTGACGAGGTTCAGCTCGTCATGTGTGTCCTCGCCGATCTCCGTCTCCCACAGACGGCCCCGGTCGTCCCAGGCGAGGCCTTCCGGATTGCGGTGGCCGTAGGAGTGGACGAGGCTGCCGAAGGGGTTGCCCGGCGCCGGCTTCCCCTCCTTGGTCAGGCGCAGGATCTTGCCGTTCAGAGAGTTCCTGTCCTGCGCGGAGTCGGGGTCGTCGGGGTCGCCGGTGGTGGCGTGGAGGTGGCCGTCGGGGCCGAACCTGAGGCGGCCGCCGTTGTGCAGACCTGCCTTGATGCCGGTGACGAGCGGCGTGTAGCCGGTGGGCCTGGAGCCGCCGAAGGTCATCCGGGCGACGAGGAGCGTCTCCCCGCTGCCGGGAGCGGCGATGCGGGGTTCGGCGGCGACCTCGGACCGGGAGCCGGACGGGGTGACCTTGAAGAGCTTGAGGGAGTCCCGTTCATTGATCAGCGCCGAACCGTCCGGCAGCCAGTTCACGCCCCAGGGGATGGTCCACCCCGACGAGACGGTTCTGACGGCGGACGGTGCGCCGGCCCTGGGACCGGGCGGGGCCGCCGGCGCGGCGTTGCCGGTCGCCGCCGCCGGCTGCTCCTCAGCCCCTGACCTTGTTCCTGACCCAGACACCGCCCGGCGAGAGAGCACCGGGGCCGGCGAACTTTCCGGCACTGCAGGCGCCCTTCTTGAAGACCGAGAGATCCTTGTGGTTGTCGGAGAGGGCCCAGTTCGTCCAGCCGATCTTCCTCTTGGCCATGAGGTCGATGTACTTCTGCGCCATGGGGAAGTCGTTGTTCCTGCCGTTCCACGACGCGGCGCCCCATTCGGTGACGAACACGGGGAGCTTGGCCGAGGCGCGGTCCAGAACACGCAGGAACTGCTCCCGCCCCGCCTGGGCGTAGAAGTGGAACGTGTACATGACGTTGGTGGCGCGGACGGGATCGGCCACGACCTCCTTCTCGTCGGACTGCAGCGCGAAGCCCATCGTGGCCCACGCACGGGTCGGGACCAGGATCACGCTGTCGGGATCGCGGCTGCGGATCACCGGGATGACCCTCTCCGCGTAGCGCTTGATGGTCGACCAGGGCACGTGGTGGGGTTCGTTGGCGATCTCGTAGATCACATTGCTCTTGCCCTTGTGGCGTTCGGCGATCGCCTTGAAGAACTTCAGCGCGTTGTCGAGGTCCTCGTGCGGGTCGCCGGGATGGATGGTGTGCCAGTCGACGATGACGTACATCCCGCGGGCGGTCGCCATGTCGACCAGCCGGCTTGCCAGTTCGGTGAACTTCTTCGGGTCCGCGTGGTAGCCGCCCTCACGCGCATACGTCGAGACGCGCAGCACGCTCGCCTTCCAGTCGTAGGCGAGGGCGTCCAGCGCGGCGCCGGTCAGGCACTGCGGATACCACTGGGTGCCGTGCGTGCTCATGCCCCGCAGCTGGACGGGCTTGCCGGCTCTTGAGCAGAGCTGTGTGCCGCAGACATGGAGCTTGCCCCAGGTCTGGATCGGAGTTCTGGCCTTGGGGGCCTTTCCGTCTTCCGCCGCGTGCGCCGGGGCCGCGGGGAGCAGGCCGAGCGCCCCCGCGAGGGCCAGCGAGGTCCAGGCGGCGCGGCGGCTGCGGGACGTGGGTGAGGGCACTTCTGCCTCCAGTTCCTTGGGTGGGTGCCGAAACGCAAATATGACGAAAGGACACGTCATATTTGATGCACCGTCACCGCGATTCGTCCGAGCCGCTGGAAATGTTCACCCGTCTGCAGATCGCGAATCCGTTCACCCCGCGGCCGCCGCCGTTTTCCGTTCTCCGGTGGGCGCCACACCGGCGAATCCTTCCTTCGAGCGAGCCGTGCAGCAATCAGCCCAGCAGAACGGGCTGGTCACACCCGCCGTGGCTAGTGGTTGAGGTGACGCCCCCCTTCAAGGAGCACACCTTGAGCCTTGATTCCTTTGACACCAAAATGGAGACGCACCGACAGCAGGCCGAGCCACAGACAACCCGTCGGTCCGGGGAGGCAACCGCCTCCGTACTCCCCCAGCCCCCGGACGACGACGAGAAGTACTCCTACGCGAGACGCCATCTCTGGGTACTCACGGCGGCCTCGCTCATCAGCATGAGCTGTCTCGCCTTCAGCCAGTTCAAGCTGGTCCAGTCCTCGCCATGGCTGTTCGTCCTGCTGCCGTGCCTGGTCTTCAGCATCCTTTACTACGTCGTCTCCCTGCGGGTGAACGGCTTCACCCCCGACTTCGACCTGAGGGCCCACCGCCGGCTGGTCCGGGAATGGCGTCCCGAGGCCTATCCGACGGTCGCCGTGTTCCTGCCGGTGTGCGGCGAACCCCTCGACGTCCTGGAGAACACCTGGACGCATGTGCGCCGGCTCGTCGACCGATATCCCGGCCGGGCCACCCCGTACGTACTCGACGACTCCGCCTCCGAGGAACTCGCCGCCATGGCCCAGGAGTTCGGCTTCGTCTACGGAAGCCGGCCAAACCGGGGCTGGTTCAAGAAAGCCGGCAACCTGCATTACGGGCTGGGCATCTCCGACGAGGACTACATCCTCATCCTCGATGCGGACTTCGCCCCCCGGGCGGATCTGCTGGAGGAACTGCTGCCGTACATGGAGCACGATCCGGAAACCGGAATCGTCCAGTCACCGCAGTACTTCCGCGTCTCCGACCGGCAGACGTGGATCGAGCGCGGCGCGGGTTCCGTCCAGGAACTGTTCTACCGGGCGATCCAGGTTTCCCGTCAGTCCCACGGCGGCGCCATCTGTGTGGGCAGTTGTGCCGTGTACCGGCGGGCCGCCCTGGAGGCCAACGGCGGTACGACGCTGATCGAGCACTCGGAGGACGTGCACACGGGCTTCGACCTGGGCCGTCTGGGCTGGAAGCTGCGCTATGTGCCGATCCCCCTCGCCACCGGCAACTGTCCCGACAACGTGAGCGCGTTCTACCACCAGCAGTACCGCTGGTGCTCGGGCTCCATGAGCCTGCTGGGCAGCAAGAAGTTCTGGAGTGCGAAGCTCGGACTCACCACCCGGCTCTGCTACTTCTCCGGCTTCCTCTACTACCTCCACACGGCGCTCTTCACCTTCGTGGCCCCCCTGCTCCCGATCGCCCTGCTGGTGGCCATGCCCGAGAAACTCAAGGTCCAGTACATGCTGCTGGTCCTGCCCAGCGTCATCTACACGGTGCTGGTCTTCCCGTGGTGGCACAGATGCCCCTACCGGATCGAGGCGTGGGCCGTACGTCTGCTGTACGGCTGGGCCCATCTGTTCGCCATCTGGGACATCGCGCGCGGCAGACGCCAGGCGTGGCGGCCCACCGGCTCGGCGGCGGCGGGCCGGAACACGAACAGACGCTTCCGACTCGGCGTCTGGGTCTGGAACGGCGCCACGGCACTGCTGTGGGTGGGGGCCGCGTTCTGGCGCATGCTCACCCTGCACGCGCCCGATTTCGCCCTGGTGCTGGCCTCCGGCCTGTTCTACGCGGTGATCGTGGGCCGTGTCCTCGTTCCGCACCGAGCCGCCAAGGAGAAGTCGGTGCCTACCGCGCGGAGGAAGCTCCTGGAGCCCGCGGAGAATCTCGGCTGACCGTGTGAGACACGAGCGGTTCCCCGGAGCCATGATCGCCGCGGCTCCGGGGAACTCCGCCCTGGTGAGGGAGCTGCCATGGCGGTGCCCCGGCAGGAGTGGTTTGCTAGGACGTCCTAGCAAAATTTACTAGGACGTCCTAGTATTAGTGGACCAGCGTCGTCAGTGTTTCCTGTTCTGTCCGGGAAGGCCCCCATGAACCATCTGCACCGGCCCGTGCATCCCGTCCGTCTGGTCACGGCTTCGGCCCTGTTCGACGGACACGACGCGTCGATCAACATCATGCGGCGGATCTTCCAGTCCCAGGGCGCGGAAGTGATCCATCTCGGTCACAACCGGTCGGTGCGGGAGGTCGTGGACGCGGCGCTGGAGGAGGACGCGCACGGCGTGGCCGTCTCGTCCTACCAGGGCGGGCACGTGGAGTACTTCGAGTACCTGGTCGAGTCGCTGCGCGCGCAGGGCGCGGACCATGTGCGCGTGGTGGGCGGCGGGGGCGGGGTGATCGTGCCCGAGGAGATCACCCGGCTGCGCGCCGGCGGGGTGACCATCTTCTCCCCGGAGGACGGGCAGCGGATGGGCCTGGCCGGGATGGTCAACTCGGTGGTGCGCGACTGCGACTTCGATCTGTGGGAGGGCAAACCCGCCGACGTGGCGGCCGTGCTCGCGGGCGACCGGTTCGCGATCGCACGCGCTATCACCGGCGCCGAACTCGGCGGACTGCCGGAGGACTTCCTCGCCCAGTTGCGGGCCGCGGCGGCGGCCCGGGTGATGCCGGTGCTGGGCATCACCGGCACCGGCGGCTCGGGGAAGTCCTCACTGACGGACGAACTGGTGCGCCGCTTCCGCGTCGACCAGCAGGACAAGCTGCGGATCGCGGTGATCGCGGTCGACCCGACCCGCCGCCGGGGCGGCGGCGCGCTGCTCGGCGACCGCATCCGGATGAACTCCCTGGACGGCAACCGGGTGTTCTTCCGCAGCCTCGCCACGCGCGGCAGCCACGAGCTGCCCGAGCACCTGGCGGACGTGATCGACGTGGTGAAGGCCGCCGGGTTCGACCTGGTGATCGTGGAGACGCCGGGCATCGGCCAGGGCGACGCGGCGATCGTGCCGTTCGTCGACACCTCGCTGTACGTGATGACCCCGGAGTTCGGCGCCGCCTCGCAGCTGGAGAAGATCGACATGCTCGACTTCGCCGACGTCGTGGCCATCAACAAGTTCGAACGACGGGGCGCCAAGGACGCGTTGCGGGACGTGGGCCGTCAACTGGTCCGCAACCGTGAGGCGTTCGGGAAGCGCCCGGAGGACATGCCGGTGTACGGCACCTCGGCGGCCACCTTCAACGACGACGGGGTCACCGCGCTCTACCAGCACCTCAAGGCCGGCCTGGCCGAGCAGGGGCTGTCGCTGTCCGACGGCGCACTGGCCCCGGTCGACGTGCGTCACTCCTCCGGCATCCGGCAGGTGGTCCCCGCCGACCGGGTGCGCTATCTCGCCGAGATCACCGACAGCGTGCGCGCCTACCACGCCGAGACCGGCCGACTGGCCGAGTCGGCCCGGCGGGTACAGCGGCTGTCGGAGGTGGTGGCCGAACTGGAGGAGGCCGGCTCGGACGCCGGGAACGTCCGGGCCCTGCTGGAGGACGCCCGCAAGCGGCTGCCGCACGACATCGCGGGACAGGTCGAGAACTGGCCGGCGGTCGTCGCGTCGTACTCCGGCGACGAGCAGGTGGTGAAGGTCCGGGAGAAGGAGATCGTCACCCGGCTGACCCGCGAGAGCCTCTCCGGCAACAAGATCCCCCGTGTCGCCCTGCCCCGCTTCACCGACCACGGGGAGCTGGTGCGGTTCTGGCGGCGTGAGAACCTGCCGGGCCACTTCCCCTTCACCGCCGGGGTGTTCCCCTTCAAGCGCGACGGCGAGGACCCGGCGCGGATGTTCGCCGGCGAGGGCGACCCGTTCCGCACCAACCGGCGCTTCAAGCTGCTCTCCGAGGGCCAGCCCGCCACCCGGCTGTCCACCGCCTTCGACTCGGTCACGCTCTACGGCCGCGATCCGGACGAACGCCCCGACATCTACGGCAAGGTCGGCACCTCCGGCGTCTCGGTGGCCACGCTCGACGACATGAAGGCGCTCTACGACGGCTTCGACCTGGTCGCACCGACGACCTCGGTGTCCATGACGATCAACGGCCCCGCGCCGACCATCCTGGCGTTCTTCCTGAACACCGCGATCGACCAGCGGATCGACGCCTTCCGGGCCGCCGAGGGCCGCGAACCCTCAGCCGAGGAGGAGGAAGGCCTGCGGGCGCACGCGCTGGCGAGCGTCCGCGGCACGGTGCAGGCCGACATCCTCAAGGAGGACCAGGGCCAGAACACCTGCCTGTTCTCCACCGAGTTCAGCCTGCGGATGATGGCCGACATCCAGGAGTGGTTCATCGCCCACAAGGTCCGCAACTTCTACTCGGTGTCCATCTCCGGCTACCACATCGCCGAGGCCGGCGCGAACCCCATCAGCCAGCTCGCCTTCACCCTGGCCAACGGCTTCACCTACGTCGAGGCCTACCTCGCCCGCGGCATGCACATCGACGACTTCGCCCCCAACCTGTCGTTCTTCTTCTCCAACGGCATGGACCCGGAGTACTCGGTCCTGGGCCGGGTGGCGCGCCGTATCTGGGCGGTGGCGATGAGGGAGAAGTACGGCGCGAACGACCGGTCGCAGAAGCTGAAGTACCACGTCCAGACCTCCGGGCGGTCGCTGCACGCCCAGGAGATGGACTTCAACGACATCCGCACCACCCTGCAGGCGCTCATCGCGATCTACGACAACTGCAACAGCCTGCACACCAACGCCTACGACGAGGCCGTCACCACCCCCACCGAGGACTCCGTCCGCCGGGCCGTGGCGATCCAGCTGATCATCAACCGGGAATGGGGCCTGGCGATGAACGAGAACCCCCTGCAGGGGTCGTTCGTCATCGACGAGCTCACCGACCTCGTGGAGGAGGCGGTGCTGCTGGAGTTCGAGCGGATCAGCGAGCGCGGCGGTGTGCTCGGCGCCATGGAGACCGGCTACCAGCGCGGCCGCATCCAGGACGAGTCGATGCTCTACGAGCAGCGCAAGCACGACGGCAGCCTGCCCATCATCGGCGTCAACACCTTCCGCAGGCCCCACGCGGACACCGCCGAGCCCGGCGTCGTCGAGCTCGCCCGCGCGACCGAGCGGGAGAAGCAGTCCCAGCTGGAGCGCGTACGGGACTACCAGGTCTCCCACCGCGACCGGACCCACGCAGCCCTGGCCGCCCTCAAGGAGGCGGCGGTCAGCGGCGGCAATGTGTTCGCCGTCCTCATGGACGCCGCCCGGGTCTGCTCGCTCCAGCAGATCACCGACGCCTTCTTCGAGGTGGGCGGCCAGTACCGCCGTAACGTCTGAGGGGCGCCGTCCGGCACCCCCTAATCCGCCACCCGGTCCACCAACCCCCAGGCCAGGGCGCGTTCGGCGGTGACCGGGCGGCCGTCGAGGACCAGGTACAGGGTGCGGGGGCGGCCGATCCTGCGGGGCAGGCTGACGGTGCCTCCCGCGCCGGGGATCAGGCCCATGTCCAGCTCGGGCAGGCGGATCCGGGTGTCGGGGGCGGCCACGACGCGGGAGGCGAAGGCCGGGAGCTCGATGCCGGCGCCCACGCAGTGGCCGTGCAGCCGCGCCGTGAGCCGGCCGCCGAGGGCGTGCAGACGGGTCGCCGCTCCGGCCCGGGTGCGGATCAGATGCGCCCGGGCGAGGTCCGTGGCGGTTCCGAACTCGTCGAGGTCGCCGCCCGAGCTGAAGCAGGGGCCGTTGCCGTCCAGGATCACCTCGCGCACGCCCGGGTCCCAGAGGGCGACGTCGAGGGCGGCGGACAGGGCGTCCCGCAGCCGCGCGCCGTGGGCGTTGCGCCGCTCGGGGTGGTCGAGCGTGATCCGCAGCACGGCGCCCTCGCGGCGCAAAAGGACGGGTTCGCCGCTCGCGGGCGGAGGTGCGGGCCGCGGGCCGCGCGCCGTGAGCCAGGCGGCGAAGCCCGCGCCGCCGAGCAGTGTCGAGTACGCCAGCGACTCCGCGTCCAGTGCCTGCGGCACCGGCAGCTGCCCCGACAGCCTGAGGAGTTGGCGCAGCACCAGGGCCGCCTGGGGCTGTTGCTCGGCCCGGCCGCGCAGGAACTCCGACTCGGCCGCCGGGTCCTCGACGGCGACCGTGGCCGGGGAACCGGTGGCGGCCACCGCGCGGTGGCGGTCGCGCGGGGCTCGTACGAGGGTCAGATCCAGGGCGTCCAGGAGGACGGTCGGGCAGTCGGGGACGTCGCGGGCGGTACGGCCCACCAGCAGCCGTTCGCCCGCGCCGGCCCGGAGGACCGCGTGCCGCACGTCGGCGGCCGTCGGCGCGGGGGCCAGGTCGAGGTCGACGACGAGCAACGGCCGGTGGGGGCTCGCGTCGGCGTCCAGGAGGTCGGTGTCCGCCGCCCCGGCCGCGAGGTCGGTGACGGAGAGCGGTGTGGTCGGGGGCACGGCTCCGGTCTACCATCCCGGCATGTCCGACCGGGCGCCCGGCGATGGGCGAGGCGGCCACCAGGAAGAGGCCGCGGCCCCTCGTCCGTGCTGCGGGCGTGCCTCAGCCGCGGGGCGGTGCTGCCGGCGTCGGAGACCTCGCAGGTCAGCCGAGCGTCACGGAGCGCCACGGGCAGGTGGATGGGGCGATCTGTGTTCGCGGTCCGGCCGACGCGCATGGCCCGGCGCGAGCTCCCGCGCCTGCACTGTCGGACGGGCGGGCCCGGGGGCAGCATGGAAGGGAGGAGGATCTGGGATGACGGCCGAACCCTTCCGGTCCGACGGTGACGCGTACGGCCCCGAGACGCCCCCGCCCACCGGTCTGCTGGACGTCCTGAGCGTGTCCGCGCTGGTCCTCGACGCCGACGGGCGCATCGTCTTCTGGACCCCGCAGGCGGAGGAGCTCTTCGGATACTCGGCGCGGGAGGCCCTGGGGAAGTACGCGGCACGGCTGTTCATCCACCCCCAGCACCTCAAGGCCGTGGTGCGCCTGTTCACGGAGGTGCTGGAGACCGGCCGCAGCTGGGCCGGCGCCTTCCCCATCCGGCACAAGGACGGCACCAGCCGTCTGATGGAGTTCCGCAACATGCGGCTGCAGGACGACGCGGGTGGCGTCTACGCCCTGGGCATCGCCGCCGACCACGCCCTGCTCCAGCGCGTCGAGACCGACCTGGCCCTGTGCGAGCGGCTGATCAGCCAGTCGCCGATCGGGCTGGCCCTGCTGGACCCGGATCTGCGTTACCTCCTGGTCAATCCGGCGCTGGAACGTATCGACGGCATCCCCGCCGAGGACCATGTCGGCCGCCTGCTGCGCGAGACGCTGCCGCTGCCCGACGTCGAGACCATCGAGTCCGCACTGCGCCAGGTGCTCACCACCGGCACCCCGCTGCTCGACCAGTACCACGTGGGCCGCCCGCCGGCCGACCCCGAGCACGAGCACGCCTGGTCGCTGTCCTTCTACCGGCTGGAGGACCCGGGCGGGCGGATCCTGGGCGCGGCCGCCTCGGTCGTCGACGTCACCGAACGGCACCGGGCGGCGGCCGAGGCCGACCGGGCCCGGCGGCGCCTCGCCCTCATCGCGGAGGCCTCCACCCGGGTCGGTACCACCCTGGAGGTGGAGCAGACCGCCCGCGAGCTGGCCGAGATCGCCGTCCCGCAGCTCGCCGACGTGGCCGCCGTCGACGTCCTGGACGCGGCCCTCGCCTGCCGCCGCTCGCGCCGGCCGGACCACGGCCCGGAGCTCTTCCGGTCCCTCGCGCTCAAGGCCGCCTATCCGACGGTGGCCCTGCGGGCCGCCGACCCGCCCGGTGACCTGGCGGCCTACGACGGCGACCGTCTGGTCACCCTCTGCGTCCACACCGGCCGGCCGGTCATGATCCGGCACGTGAGCAGCCACGACATCCCCCGTATCGCCCGGGACGCCGAGGCGGGCTCCATGCTGGCCCGCGCGGGCGTCCACTCGTACCTCGCCGTGCCGCTGATCGCGCACGGCGAGGTCCTCGGCGCCCTCGACCTCAAACGCACCCGCAACCCGCTGCCGTTCGACGAGGACGACGTGGTCCTCGCCGCCGAGCTGGCCGGCCGTGCCGCCGTGGCCATCGACAACGCCCGCTGGTTCGAGAGCGTGCGCAACACCGCCCTCACGCTCCAGCGCAGTCTGCTGCCGGACCATCCGCCGCATCACGCCGGTCTCGACCTCGCCTCCCGCTACCAGCCCGCGCAGGCCACCAGCGAGGTCGGCGGCGACTGGTACGACGTCATCCCGCTGTCCGACGACAAGACCGCGCTGGTGGTCGGGGACGTCATGGGCAACGGCATCGACGCGGCCGCCACCATGGGCCGGCTGCGGACCGCCACCTGCGCCTACGCGGACCTCGACCTCGATCCCGGCGCCGTGCTCCAGCACCTGGACAAGATCACCTGCGATCTGGAGCACTACATCGTGACCTGTCTGTACGCCGTGTACGACCCCCGCACCCGGCGGTGCCGGATCGCCAACGCGGGCCACATGCCGCCCGCCCTGGCCGGGCCCGGCCACGCCGCCTTCCTGCTCGAACTGCCCACCGGGGCACCGCTGGGCGTCGGCGGCATCCCCTTCGAGACCGTCACGACCGTTCTCGCCCCCGGCGACCTGCTGGTCCTCTACACGGACGGCCTCGTCGAGACCAGGCAGCACCCCATCGACGACCGGCTGAGCGTCCTCCTCGGCTTCCTCGACGAACCCGAACGGCCCCTGGAGGAGATCTGCGACCTGCTGCTGTACGGTCTGCGCCACCCCGACGACCACGACGACGTGGCGCTTCTCGTCGCCCGCGCGCTGTAGGGGTCCTTGCAGGCCGGCGCGGGCGCACCGGTGACCGGCCGCCGTGGGTATGCTCGCCGCCATGCCGAACACCGTGACCAGCTACGACTACGAGAAGGACGGCGCGGCCATCTACCGCCGTTCCTTCGCCACCATCCGCGCGGAGGCCGACCTCGAGGGGCTCCCCGCCGACATCGGCCAGGTCACGGTCCGGATGATCCACGCCTGCGGAATGGTCGACCTGGTGCGCGACCTGGCCTACTCGCCCTCCGTCGTGGCCCGTGCCCGCGAGGCCCTGCGCGCCGGCGCGCCCGTCCTCACCGATGTGCAGATGGTCGCCAGCGGGGTCACCCGCAGGCGGCTGCCCGCCGGCAACGACGTGCTGTGCACACTCTCCGACCCGGCCGTCCCCGAGCTCGCGGCGAGGCTCGGCACCACGCGCAGCGCCGCCGCGCTGGAGCTGTGGCGCGACCGGCTGGCAGGCTCGGTCGTCGCCGTCGGGAACGCCCCGACAGCCCTGTTCCGGCTGCTGGAGATGATCCAGGAGGGCGCGCCGCGGCCCGCCGCGGTCATCGGCGTGCCGGTCGGTTTCGTCGGGGCCGCCGAGTCCAAGGACGCGCTGGTGGCGAACCCGTCCGGGCTGGAGTACCTGGTGGTCCGGGGCCGTCGCGGCGGCAGCGCCATCGCCGCCGCCGCGCTCAACGCGATCGCGAGCGAGGAGGAGTAGCGGGGACCGCCCCGGGGCTCCGGAAGACGTACGGCGGCGGGTCCTGCGCGGCCGGCCCGCCGGTGCCGCTGTCGGTGTCGGGTGCGGTGTCGGTGTCGGTGTCGGTGTCGGTGAGGGTGCGCAGGAGCGCGTGGTCGGGTGAGAGCGCGCAGGCCGGGTCGGTGCGGGTGGCGTCGCCGGTGAGGGCGTACGCCTGGCAGCGGCAGCCGCCGAAGTCCTCCGTACGGCGGGGGCAGGTGCCGCAGGGTCCGGTCATCCACTCGGTGCCCCGATAGCGGCCGAAGGCCGGGGACCGGTCCCAGATCCAGGCGAGCGGACGGTCCCGGACGTTGGGCGCGTCCAGGTCCGGCAGGGAGGCGGCGGCCGGGCAGGGCAGCACGGTGCCGTCGGGGGTGACGGTGAGGGAGACCGCCCCCCAGCCGCCCATGCAGGGTTTGGCGACGCCGTCGAAGTAGTCGGGGACGACCCAGACCAGATCGATCCGCCCGGCGAGCCGCTCCCGCGCGCGCTCGACGGTGTCCCGGGCACGGGCCAGCTGGTCGCGGGTGGGCAGCAGCGCGGCACGGTTGAGCAGGCCCCAGCCGTAGAACTGGGTGTTGGCCAGCTCGATGCGGTCCACTCCCCAGGCCTCGCCCAGGTCGATCAGGGCGTCCACGGCGCCGAGGTTGTCACGGTGGAGGACCACGTTGAGACCGAGCGGGAGCCCGGCCCGGCGGACGAGGGCCGCGGCCCGCTCCTTGGCGGCGAAGGCGGACGGCCGTCCGGCGATCCGGTCGTTCGCGCCGGGCTCGGCGTGCTGCACGGACAGCTGGACGCTGCGCAGGCCGGCCTCCCGCAGCGCGGTCAGCCGGGCCTCGTGCAGGCCGGTGCCGCTGGTGACGAGCTGGGTGTAGATGCCGGCGGCCTCGGCGGCGGCGACGATCCGCTCCAGGTCGGGGCGGAGCAGCGGCTCACCGCCGGAGAGATGGGTGTGGACGACGCCCAGCGCGGCGGCCTGGCGCAGGACGTCCGCCCAGTCGTCGGTGGTGAGTTCCGTCGACCGGCGGGCCAGTTCCAGGGGGTTGGAGCAGTACGGGCAGTGCAGCGGGCAGGCGTGGGTGAGCTCGGCGAGCAGGGCCCAGGGGCGGGGGATCACGTGAGCCAGCCCTCCCGGTGCAGCCGGTCGAGGAAGGGCGGGACCTCGGTGGCGACGGGGGCGCCGGGGTGACGCTCGGTCAGCTCGTCGACGATCCCGCGTACCGTGCGGGTGCCGTCGCACAGCCCGACGACCTGACCGGCGTGTCCTTCGAGGACGACGACCCGCTCGGGCAGGACCAGCAGGTCCCTGCCGCGCACGGGGTCGTGGCGCAGCATCAGGGCGCGTGCGAGGGCGGGACACCACTCGCCGCCGGGCACGGACCTCACCCCTGTCCCTGTACGGCGTCCAGCAGCGCCCACAGCACCTCGCACTTGTAGGTCAGCGCGGCCACGGCCCGCCGCTGCTCATCAGGGGTGCGGGCCCACTCCAGGACGAGCGCGAGCGCCTCCGTGCTGTCGCGGCGGCCCTGGTCGACGCGGGTGCGGAAGTAGGCGAGGCCGTCCGCGGCGATCCAGGGGTAGTGCCGTTCGAAGGCGTCGACGCGCAGCCGCATCAGACCGGGTGCGCTCAGTTCGGTGAGGGAGGCGGCGACCGCCTCCAGCGGCGGACGCAGACGGCAGAAGTTGACGTAGCCCTCCACCGCCAGCCGTACGCCCGGCAGGACGGTGTCTCCGGCCAGCAGGGTCCGGCGGTCGAGGCCGGCCGCCTCGCCGAGCCGCAGCCAGCGCTCGATACCGCCCTCGCCCTCCGCGCGGCCGTCGTGGTCCTCGATCCGCCGCAGCCACATCCGGCGCAGGTGCGGCGAGTCCAGCTTGGCGGTGATCAGCGCGTCCTTGACGGGGATGTGCCGCTGGTAGTGGAAGCGGTTGGCGATCCAGCCGCGCACCTCGGCCGGGGTGAGGTCGCCCTCGTGCATCCGGACGTTGAAGGGGTGGCGGTCGTGGTAGCGCTCCCGGGCGACCGCACGCAGCCGGTCCTCCAGCTCGGCCGGGCTCCAGGGCTCGGTCTGAGCGGGCTCGTTCAGTGGGGCGAGTGTCGTGGTCACAGCTCGATCACCATCTCGTCTTCGGCCACCTCGATACCCACGCGGGCGAGCCGCTTGTGCTGCGCCGCGCCGGGGTCGACGAGGGGGTTGGTGTTGTTGAGGTGCGTGTAGAGGCAGCGGGCGGACAGGGTGGCGAGGATGCCCGCGGTGCCGCCCGGTCCGTCGACGGGCAGATGGCCCATGCCGGTGGCGGTGCGGGTGGAGATGCCGGTGCGGCGGGGCTCCTCGTCGTCCCAGAAGGTGCCGTCGACGATGACGCAGTCGGCCTCGGCGGCGACGCGGTGCAGCGCCTCGGACCAGACGGCGACGGCGGGGGCGTACACCGCCGTCCGTCCGGTGGCCGGTTCGTAGAGACGCAGGGCCACGACCCAGGCGTCGTCCTCGGGGGCGTCGGCGGCGTACCGGGGGCGTTTGGCGGAGACGGGTACGGCGCTGATCATCAGGCCGGTGTCGGGCGGGCCGCCGGGGTCGCCGGGCAGCGGCCGCGCGCCGTGGCAGGGCAGGTCCCGCCAGGTCAGGTCGGTGTAGGGGCCCAGTACGGCACTCAGGCGGAGGCGTTCGTCGAGGGCCCGGCGGACCGGGGCGGTGGCGAGGATCTCCAGGCTGTCGGCCTCGCGCAGCCGGGCGATCCCCAGGGTGTGGTCGAGTTCGGCGTCGGTGAGGACCACTCCGGCGATCGGTGTCTGCCGGGGCCCGGGGCCGGGGTGGAGTCCGGGGTGTGCCTCGATCTGGTCGCCGATGTCGGGTGTGGCGTTGACGAGGTACCAGCGGCCGTCGTCGGTACGGACCGCGAGTGAGGCGTGGCGTCGGCGGCGCTCGGGGTGGGCGCGTGCCCCGGAGCATCCGGGGCACGCGCAGTTCCACTGCGGGATGCCGCCGCCGGCCGCGGTACCGAGCACCTGCAGCAGCATGGTGGCGGTTAGCGGGCGGAGAGGGAGTAGGCGGTGACCTCGAGCGCGGTGTCGACGACCGTGTAGCCGGGCGTCTGCCAGGCTCCCCGGTCGGTCTGCGCCTCGGTGGTCGCGGCCGGCTGTGCGGTGTGCTCGGTGGTCTCGGTCATGGTGCGTACCTTCCTTTCATGGGGGCACCCCTCCGTAGGACTCGCGCGGAGGGAGTCGCTGGACGGCGGGCGACTTGACGGCGGGTCACTTGATGGTGATCCGCAGGATGCGGTCCTTGCCGTCGCCGCCGTCGGTCGTGCCGAGCCAGAGCTCGTCGGACCCGGGAACCTTGGCGATCGCGCGCAGCCGGCCGTAGGCGCCGCTGTAGTAGGCCTTCGCGGTCCCGACGCCCTTGCCGGTGGCGTCGATCGGCAGTGCCCACAGCCGCTGGCCGAGGAGCGTGGTGACGTAGAGGACGTCCCGCTTGACGGCGATCTGGGACGGCACCCCGCCCTGGTCCGGGTGCCAGACCTTCTTGGGGTTGGTCATCCCGGCCTTGGAGCAGGACCCCTCGCAGGAGGGCCAGCCGTAGTTCCTGCCGGGCTCGACGAGATTGAGCTCGTCCCACGTGTTCTCGCCGATCTCGGTCTCCCAGAGCCTGCCGCGGGAGTCCCAGGCGAGACCTTGCGGATTGCGGTGGCCGAGGCTGTAGACGCGGGTGCCGAACGGATTGCCGGGGGCCGCGGCACCGCTCTTGGTGATGCGCAGGATCTTCCCGTTGAGCGAGTTCTTGTCCTGCGCGAGATTGCGGTGCAGGGCGTCGCCGACGCTGACGTACAGATAGCCGTCGGGGCCGAACGCGAGCTTTCCGCCGTTGTGGTCGCCGCCCCGGGTGATTCCGCCGAGGACGACCTTGTAGTCGCTGAGCGAGGCGCCGTCGAAGTGCATTCTGACGACCCGGATGTCGGAGGCGGCCGTCTGGATGAAGAAGACGTCCTTGTCGGTGGTGCCGTTCCAGGTCGGTGAGGGGGCGACACCCAGCAGTCCGCCCTTGCCTCCGCTCGGGGAGGGGGGAACCGTGTGGGGCACGGTGCCCGCCTTCTTCTTGGATCCGTCGCTCCCCTGCAGCCAGACGGAGGCGGTGAAACGCTCGGTGACCAGCGCCTTCTTCCCGTTGGGCAGGAAGGTGATGGCCCAGGGCCTGGTCCAGTTGCGGGAGAGGACGGAGGCGCCGGCCGGCGCGCCGTCGGCCCGGTCGGGGGCTTCGGCCGCACCGGCCGCCGCCGGGGTCAGGAGACAGGCGCCGAGAAGAGCGGTGAACACGGCCGAACGCGCCAAGCGTGACATTCGATGCCTTTCCCTCGGAGAAGGACGACGTTTCTCCGGAGAAACCCTCCGGAGAAACTCTTCAGAGAAAAAGGAGCGCGAGCCGGAATTCGGCGTCCACTCCTGCAAGGAGTATTGGCGGCCCTCTTCGGGACGGGCCACCTGGGATGGCCCATCCTGCTGACGGCCACCGGTGGGACTTTCAGACGGTGACGTCGTCCGCGCGCTGCTCGAACTGCGTCCGGTACAGCTGCGCGTACCGGCCGCCCGCCGTCAGGAGTTCCTCGTGGGTGCCGCGTTCCACGATCTGCCCGGCCTCCACGACGAGGATCAGATCGGCGGTGCGCACCGTGGAGAGCCGGTGGGCGATGACGAGGGCGGTCCGGCCCTCCAGTGCCTCGGCCAGGGCTTCCTGGACGGCGGCCTCCGAGGTGTTGTCGAGGTGGGCGGTGGCCTCGTCGAGGATGACGACCCGCTGGCGGGCCAGGAGCAGCCGGGCGATGGTCATGCGCTGGCGTTCACCGCCGGAGAGCCGGTAGCCGCGCTCCCCCACGACCGTGTCGAGGCCGTCGGGCAGCGAGTCGACGAGGGTGTCGAGGCGGGCGCGGCGCAGGGCGTCCCACAGGTCGTCCTCGGTCGCGGCGGGGCGGGCGAGCAGCAGGTTGGCGCGGACGGTGTCGTGGAAGAGGTGCCCGTCCTGGGTGACCATGCCGAGCGTCGCCCGCAGCGAGCTCGCGCTCAGGTCGCGGACGTCGACCCCGCCGACGCGGACGGCGCCGCCGTCGACGTCGTAGAGGCGCGGCAGGAGCTGAGCGATGGTGGACTTGCCGGCGCCGGAGGAGCCGACGAGAGCGACGGTGTGGCCGGGTTCGGCGCGGAAGGAGACGCCGTGCAGCACCTCGCTGCCGTCCCGGGTGTCGAGGGAGGCGACCTCCTCGAGGGAGGCGAGGGAGACCTTGTCGGCGGACGGGTAGCCGAAGCGGACGTCATCGAACTCGACCGACACGGGGCCGTCGGGGACCTCGCGGGCGTCGGGTTTCTCCTCGATGAGCGGTTTCAGGTCGAGCACCTCGAAGACCCGCTCGAAGCTGACCAGGGCGCTCATCACCTCGACGCGGGCGCCGGCGAGCGCGGTGAGCGGGGCGTACAGGCGGGTCAGGAGCAGGGCCAGGGCGACGACGGCGCCCGGTTCCAGACTGCCGCTCAGGGCGAGCCGGCCGCCGAGACCGTAGACGAGGGCGAGGGCCAGGGCGGAGACGAGGGTCAGGGCGGTGATGAACACCGACTGGGCGGTGGCGGTGCGTACCCCGATGTCCCGGACCCGGGCGGCGCGCGCCGCGAACTCCGCCGACTCCTCGGCCGGCCGGCCGAACAGCTTGACCAGGGTGGCGCCGGGCGCCGAGAACCGCTCCGTCATGCGGGTGCCCATCGCCGCGTTGAGGGCGGCCGCCTCGCGCTGCATGCCGGCCATCCGGCTGCCCATGCGCCGGGCCGGGATCACGAACACCGGCAGCAGGACGAGCGCGAGCAGGGTGACCTGCCAGGACAGGGTGAGCATGACGGCGAGGGTGAGAAGCAGGGTGACCAGGTTGGCGACCACGCCGGAGAGGGTGTTGCTGAACGCGCGCTGGGCGCCGATCACGTCGTTGTTGAGTCGGGAGACGAGCGCTCCCGTACGAGTACGTGTGAAGAACGCGACCGGCATTTTCTGCACATGATCGAACACGGCCGTGCGCAGATCGAGGATGAGCCCCTCCCCGAGCGTCGCCGACAGCCTCCTGCCCAGGATGCCGAGCGCCGCCTCCAGCAGCGCTATGCCCGCGATGAGCAGCGCCAGCCGCACCACCCGGCCGGGGTCGCCGTGCGACACGATCGCGTCGACGACACGTCCGGCGAGCACGGGTGTGGCCACGGCGAACAGTGCGGTCACCACCCCCAGCAGGACGAACAGCACCATGCGGCGGCGGTGCGGCCGGGCGAACACGCCGATGCGGCGCAGCGTGGCGGGGTCGAAGGGGCGGTGTTCCGTCTGGGAGTGCATGACGCTGTACAGCTGCGTCATAGCAATGGCGTCCATGCTCATGGCAGTGACCGTAGAACCTCGATCAATGTTGAGGTCAAGGTTTTCCCCTTCTCCCCGCTCCCCACGTCCCCCCGCCCGAAGGATCCGATGACCGTACGCAATGTTCCGGCCCCGCTCCCGCAACCCGCAGTTGGGTCCGCCTGGAAAACCTCTCCGAATGTGACAGCTGTCTCCCTCCCCGCTCGCTCCCGGCGTCTCCCCCTCCGCCGGATCCTGTGTCTGCTCCCGATCCTCCTGGTCGCCGTGGTCGCCGTGCGGCACCGCTCGGTGCTCGCCGAGGGCTTCGGTCATCTCGGCCACGCCGAGTGGCCCTGGCTGCTGGCGGCGGCCGGGGCGACCTCTCTGACCTGGGTCGCCGCGGCCGTGACCCGGCAGGGCGCGGTGGTGCAGCGGCTGCCCCGACGGCGGCTGCTGGCCACCCAGTTCGCGGCCGGCGCGGCCAACCATCTGCTGCCCACGGGCCTCGGCGCGAGCGCGGTCAATCTGCGGTTCATGACGGTGTGCGGAGTGCCGCTGGCCCGCTCCTCGGCGGCCCTCGCGCTGTATCTGCTCGCGGAGGGCGTGGCCCGGGTGGGGCTGCTGGCCATGCTGCTGCTGGTCTTCCCCGACGCGCTGCGGTTCGGCTCCCTGCTGCCCGGCGGGGCGCTCGGCCCGCTCCTGGGCGCGCTGGCGGCGGCCGTGCTCGTGGCCGTGGGCGTCCTGGTCTTCGTACGACGGCTGCGGGCTGCCCTGTTCTCGTTCCTGCGCACCGCCCTGTGCGAGGCCCGCTCGGTGCACACCCGGCCGGCCCGCGCGCTCGCCCTGTGGGGCGGCTCGCTGGCGTTCCCGGTGCTCCAGGCGGCCGGCCTCGCCGCGGTGGGGCAGGCGCTCGGGCTGCCGGTGCCGGTGGTCTCCACGGCTGTCGCCTATCTGGCGGCGACGGTGGCGGTGGCGCTGGTGCCCACGCCGGGCGGTATCGGTTCGGTGGAGGCGGCGCTCGTCCTGGCGCTGGTCGCGGCGGGCGGCCCGGTGGCGCTGGTCACGGCGGTGGTCCTGACCTTCCGTGTCATCACCGTGTGGCTGCCCCTGGTCCCGGGAGCGGTGACGCTCGGGGCGCTGGTGCGCTGGAAGGTGATCTGAGGCCCCGCCGCTTCACCGTTCGCCGTCCTCGTCCGTGCCGAGCCGGGGCAGGGTGTCGTCGAGGGTGCCGTAGAAGTCGTACTCGGCGGCCCGCATCATGGGCTCATGATGTCGGCGGACCACCGCTCGCCGCCCGGCCGGCCGGTTTCGCCGTCACCGCGTCAAGGATGGTTCGCCAGGTTACTTGTGAGAACGGCGTGACTTGTGGGGCGAGTGCCCGGAAGACGTCGTCCGGGCAGGCCCGGGGGTGCGAACTGCCGTGCCGGATACGGCAGGATGAAGGGCTGTGCCTCTTCACACGGGCACACCAGCACATCCCGGAAACGAGCAGGTGACTACGTGACGATTCTTCACATCCGGCCGTCGGCGGCCCGGTCCGCCGCGAAACGGCTTCCCGGAGGTGGCCGGTGAACCGCGCGATGACCCTGGACGACCTCCTCCTCGGCGGAATCGCCCTGGCCACGGGGTTCCTGGTGGCGTTCCTGTCCCGGGCGCTGCTGCTGTGGCTGGGCAAGCACGCCAAGCGGACCAGGTGGAGCGGAGACGACGTCGTCGTGGACGCGCTGCGCACGGTGGTGCCGTGGGCGGCGCTGGCCGGCGGGGCGGCGTCGGCGGCCGCGGTGCTGCCGCTGACGAAGGCCGTGCAGCACACCGTGAACCAGTGTCTGACGGTGCTGCTCATCTTCGTCGTGACGGTGTCGGCGGCACGCGTGATCGCCGGGCTGGTGCAGTCGGTGACCCAGTCCCGCTCGGGTGTCGCGGGCTCCGCCACGATCTTCGTGAACATCACCCGGGTACTGGTCCTGGCGATCGGCTTCCTGGTGATGCTGCAGTCCCTGGGCATCTCCATAGCGCCGATGCTCACCGCCCTCGGCGTCGGCGGTCTGGCCGTGGCGCTGGCCCTCCAGGACACCCTCGCGAACCTGTTCGCGGGCATCCACATCCTCGCCTCCAAGACCGTGCAGCCCGGCGACTACATCAAGCTGAGCAGCGGCGAGGAGGGGTACGTCGAGGACATCAACTGGCGTCAGACCACGGTCCGGGCGCTGTCCAACAACCTGATCGTGATCCCCAACGGGCAGCTCGCCCAGGCCAACATGACCAACTTCATGCGCCCCGAGCAGCAGTTGACGGTCCTGGTGCAGGTCGGGGTGTCCTACGACAGCGACCTGGAGCAGGTGGAGCGGGTGACCATGGAGGTCGTCGCCGAGGTGATGACCGGGATCGCCGGAGCGGTCCCGGACCACGAACCGGCCGTCCGCTTCCACACCTTCGGCGACTCCCGCATCGGCTTCACCGTGATCCTGGGCGTCGGCGAGTTCAGCGACCAGTACCGGATCAAGCACGAGTTCATCAAGCGGCTGCACAAGCGCTACCGCGACGAGGGCATCCGGATCCCGGCGCCGGCCCGCAACGTCTCGCTCCAGCAGGGGACCGCGGTCATCCCGCAGCAGCGCAGTGCCGAGGACGCGGGCGACACCGTCGCCTCCCGGACCGACGGGTAGGCCCGGTCCCGCGCTCAGGGTCTGTCCTCCGGATCAGGTCGGCGGCGAGCGGCGCCGACCGTGAGCCCGCGCCCCCGCGGCCGATCCGGAGGACAGACCCCGCCTCAGAGCGTCGCCGAGTTCTCGTGCCGGCGCGCGCCAGTCTTGTCGTGCGGGGCCGTGAGGGAAGGTGTCACTGGGGTGACCGTCCAGTCCGGGTGGCCCGGCATCCTCGGTGTCGTCGTGCCGTACAGCCAGTCCCGCAGGAAACCGGAGACGTCCTGGCCGGAGACCTCGCAGGCGACGGCGATGTAGTCCTCCGTCGACGCCGAGGAGTCCCGGAAGCGGGCCAGGAAGGCGCGCTCGACCGCGTGGAAGGCGTCCTCGCCGATCAGTTGGCGCAGCGCGTACAGGACGAGGACGCCGCCCAGGTAGCGCTGGCTGTCGAAGAGGTTCGCCGCGTTCGGCGCGGCGACCGGTCCCGAGGTCCGGCGCCACTGGTCGCCGCGGGCGTAGGTGTCCTTCATCCGGGCCTCGAAGGTGGTCAGGCCCAGGGAGTCCGGCCAGCCGCGCTCGTAGCGGTAGAGCAGTCCGTAGAAGTCGGCGTGGCCCTCGTTGATCCACAGGTCGGCCCAGGTGGCGGGGCTGACCATGTTGCCGAAGTAGGAGTGGACCAGCTCGTGCATCATGTGCGAGCCGATCTTCGGCTCCGCCTGGAGCAGGAAGTTCGGCTTGTAGAGGGTGAGGGTCTGGGTCTCCAGGCCGGTGAAGTCGAAGGCGGCCGGATCGTCCGAGTTGCAGGGCAGCAGTCCGTACGTCTCGAACGGGTACGCGCCGAGCCGCTGCTCCAGCCAGTCCACCAGGCCCGGTGTGAGGGCGAGGGCGGGCTCCAGGGCCTCGGCCCGGGCGACGGGGACGACATCGCGCAGGGGCAGGCCGTGCGGGCCCTGCCGGTCCTTGACGACGTAGTCGCCGACCGTGATCTGCACCAGTTCGGTGGCGATCGGGAAGCGGGAGCGGTAGCTGTACGCGGTCCGGTCGCCGGCGAGCTGCTCGGTGCGCACGAGCGAGCCGGAGGCGACCGCCTTCAGAGTGCTGGGGACGGTGATGCGGAAGCTGAAGCGCGCCTTGTCCGACGGGTGGTCGTTGCACGGGAAGACGGTGTGCGCCGAGTCGGGCTGGGGGCAGACGGCGAAGCCGTCGGGGGTGGGGACCCAGGCGGTGTGCGCGAGCGCACGGCGCGGGTCGGCGGTGTAGGTCACGCGGACCGTGGCCCGGCAGTGGGCGCGCAGCGGGCGGCTCGGGGTGATCCGCAGCTTCTCGTCCGCCGCCTCGAAGCCGGCCGGCCGGCCGTCCACCCGGACGGAGCGTATGTCCAGGCCGAGGGCGTCGAGGGAGAGGCGGGACAGGTCCTGGGTGGTGCGGATCTCCAGGGTCGCCGTCGCGTCGACCAGGGTGGTCGTGGCGTCGTAGGACAGGTCGAGGTGGTAGGCGCCGACACGGTAGCCGTCGTTGCCGAGGGCCGGGAAGACCGGGTCGCCGAGGGTCTCGGGGCCCGGTGCGGCGCCCTCGGAACCGGTGGCGTACGCGGTGTGTCCCCCGAGAGTGAGCGCTGCGGTGGTGCCGATCAGGGCGGCTGCGGGGCCCGTCACTCTGGTGCGATATCTCATGGTCCGCTTGGTCCGCTTTCGCTGAAGCGGCCGGATGGTCGGTCCGGCCGGTGGACGAGGTCGAGGATCTACTTCCTTGACCACCGGGACCCGGGATTTGGTTGCCCTCGAGGACGCAGCTTCTTCCGGAGGTGTGAGCGGCGCCCTGCGGACCCCTGTCGAGCCCGCCACCGTCACGAGATATCTTGATGTCGAGCAATGTTGCAGACGTGGAGCGGAGCACCCGGTGACTGACTCGACCATCATCTATACGCACACTGACGAGGCCCCGGCCCTGGCGACGTATTCCTTCCTGCCGGTGGTCCAGGCGTACGCCTCGCAGGCGGGTGTCGCCGTGACCACGCGGGACATCTCGCTGGCCGGGCGCATCATCGCCGTGTTCCCGGAGTACCTGACCGAGGACCAGCGCATCCCGGACGCCCTGCACGAGCTCGGTGAGCTCGCCAAGACGCCCGAGGCCAACATCATCAAGCTGCCGAACATCTCGGCGTCGATCCCGCAGCTCAAGGCCGCGGTCGCCGAGCTCCAGGCGCAGGGTTACGCGCTGCCGAACTACCCGGACGACCCGAAGACCGACGAGGAGCGGGACATCCAGGCCCGCTACGACAAGGTCAAGGGCTCCGCGGTGAACCCGGTCCTGCGCGAGGGCAACTCCGACCGCCGCGCCCCCGCCTCGGTCAAGAACTACGCCAAGAACCACCCGCACCGCATGGGCGCCTGGACCGCCGAGTCCAAGACGAACGTGGCCACGATGGGGCAGGACGACTTCCGTTCCACCGAGAAGTCCGTGGTGATCTCCGAAGCCGGTTCGGTGAGGATCGAGCTGGTCGCCGAGGACGGTGCCACCACCGTCCTGCGCGAGTCGGTACCGGTCCTCGAGGGCGAGGTCGTCGACGCGTCCGTGCTGCACGTGGCCGCTCTGCGCGAGTTCCTCACCGCGCAGATCGCCGAGGCCAAGGCCCAGGGCGTGCTGTTCTCAGTGCACCTCAAGGCCACGATGATGAAGGTCTCGGACCCGATCATCTTCGGTCACGTGGTGCGCGCGTTCTTCCCGAAGACCTTCGAGCAGCACGGCGCGACCCTCGCCGCCGCCGGCCTCTCCCCGAACGACGGTCTGGGCGGCATCCTCAAGGGTCTCGAGGCCCTGCCCGAGGGCGACGCGATCAAGGCCTCCTTCGACGCGGAGCTCGCCGAGGGCCCGGCCCTGGCGATGGTCGACTCCGACAAGGGCATCACCAACCTGCACGTGCCGTCCGACGTCATCGTCGACGCCTCGATGCCGGCCATGATCCGCACCTCCGGCCACATGTGGGGCCCGGACGGCGAGGAGGCCGACACCCTCGCGGTCCTGCCGGACTCCTCCTACTCCGGCGTCTACCAGGCCGTCCTCGACGACTGCCGCGCCAACGGCGCCTACGACCCGTCGACCATGGGCTCGGTCCCGAACGTCGGTCTGATGGCGCAGAAGGCCGAGGAGTACGGCTCCCACGACAAGACCTTCGAGATCAAGGCCGCCGGAACGGTCCGCCTGGTCGACCGGGCGGGCAACGTGCTCATCGAGCAGCCGGTCGCCGAGGGCGACATCTTCCGCGCCTGCCAGACCAAGGACGCGCCGATCAAGGACTGGGTGAAGCTCGCCGTCACCCGCGCCCGCGCCACCGGCGACCCGGCCGTGTTCTGGCTGGACGAGACCCGCGCGCACGACGCCAACCTGATCGCCAAGGTCAACGCCTACCTGCCGGAGCACGACACCGAGGGCCTGGACATCCGCGTCCTCGCCCCGGTCGAGGCCACCAAGCTGTCGGTGGAGCGCATCCGCCGCGGTGAGAACACCATCTCCGTCACCGGCAACGTGCTGCGCGACTACCTGACCGACCTCTTCCCCATCCTGGAGCTGGGCACCAGCGCCAAGATGCTGTCGGTCGTGCCGCTGATGGCGGGCGGCGGCCTGTTCGAGACGGGCGCCGGCGGTTCCGCGCCGAAGCACGTCCAGCAGCTGGTCAAGGAGAACTACCTGCGCTGGGACTCCCTCGGTGAGTTCTTCGCGCTGGTGCCGTCCTTCGAGCAGTACGCCACGGCCACCGGCAACGCCCGCGCCAAGGTGCTGGCCGACACCCTGGACCGCGCCACGGCGACCTTCCTCAACGAGGACAAGTCCCCGACCCGTCGCGTGGGCGGCATCGACAACCGCGGCAGCCACTTCTACCTGTCCCTGTACTGGGCGCAGGAGCTGGCGAAGCAGACGGACGACGCCGAGCTCGCGAAGGCCTTCGCGTCGCTCGCCGAGACGCTCACCGCGAGCGAGCAGACCATCGTCGGCGAGCTGATCGCCGCCCAGGGCGAGCCGGCCGACATCGGCGGCTACTACCAGCCCGACCCGGCGAAGGCGGCGGCGGTCATGCGCCCGTCGGCCACCTGGAACGAGGCGCTCGCCACCCTGAGCTGATCGCCGTGCGCGTTTCCGCCCCGGCCGGCACACCGCCCGGCCGGGGCGGAGCCATGTCGGCGGCGCCATGCTGTGATGGCACCTCCGATCATGCGTCCACGCCACCGACAACGCCCCGGGAGCCGCCCGATGACCTCTGCCGCACCCGCCTTCGCGTTCCTGCCCGGCGCCCCCGGTTCGCCGGTGATCCTGCACGTGCCGCACTCGGCGCGGGCGATACCGGCCGACGTGCGGGCGGGCATCGTGCTGGACGACGCTGCGCTGGAGCGGGAACTGGACCACATCACCGACGCGCACACCGCACGGATCGCCGAGGAGGCCGCCCGCTCGGCAGGCGTGACGCCGTGGCGGTTCGTCAACCGGCTGTCGCGGCTGGTCGTCGATCCGGAGCGGTTCCCGGACGAGCGGGAGGAGATGCGTGCCGTCGGGATGGGGGCCGTGTACACACGGACCACGCACCGGGAGGTGCTGCGCGGGGACGACACCGATCCCGGGCCGCTGGTCGAGCGGTACTTCCGGCCGTACGCGCGGGCGATGACCGAGGCCGTGCGCGAGCGGCTCGCGGCGGTCGGGCGGGCCGTCGTCGTCGACGTGCACTCCTACCCGGCCGAGCCGCTGCCCTACGAGCTGCACGGGGCGGGCCCGCGCCCGCCGGTCTGTCTGGGCACCGACTCCTTCCACACCCCGCCGGAGCTGCTCGCCGCCGCGCGCGAGGCGTTCTCGGCGGCCGGGGGGACGGGACTGGACAGCCCGTTCGCGGGGACGTACGTACCCCTGGAGTTCCACGGCCGGGACCCGCGGGTGAGTGCCCTGATGGTGGAGATCCGGCGGGACACCTACATGAGCGAGCCGGGCGGCCCGGCCGGGGCCGGCCTGCCGAGGCTGGCCTCGGCGCTCGCGGCCCTGGTGGACGCCGTCTCCTGACTCCTCCCGCCCCGCGGTGTCACGCGCGCAGCCATTCGGTGACGACCACCTCCCCGCCGGTGCGCAGCCGCAGGGCGAACGGGCCGGCGGGCGGGGCGTCGCAGGCGAAGCGGCCCAGCTCGTCGGCGGTCAGCGAGGCGGAGGCGCGCGGGCCGTGCAGGACCTCGACCGAGGCCGGCTGCGGCGGCATCAGCTGCCCCATCAGCCCCTCGTCGGTCACCTCCACGTCGACCGTCAGACCACCCGTGTGGAAGGTCAGCATCCGCGGCACGTCCACGGCTCCCCTGACCGGAATCGCGTCGGTCAGCGAGTCGAAGGTCAGCTCGGCGATCCGGGCGTCCAGGTCGTGCAACGCGTACGCCTCGACGGCGAGCAGGCGCAGCTCGGCCGGGACCGGGTCCAGGATGGCGGCGGCCTGCCGGAGCTCCTCCTCCAGCCCGCCGAGATCGAACTCCTCGGCGTCGAACGACCCTTCGTCCGGCACGCCGTCGTCGTTGTCGTCGTTCATGCCGTTCATGTCGTTCATGTCGTTCATGTCGGTCACAGTGCTCCCCGTGCGTCGAGTCGGGCCCTCAGGCGGCGCAGGCACCGCTGGCGCATCGGTCCGATGCTGCCGACGGCGATGCCGAGTGCGGCCGACACCTCCTGGTAGCTGGGCGGAGGCGAGGCGATCAGCACGCTCAGCAACTGCCGGCAGCGGTCGCCGAGCGCCTCGAACTCCTGCCAGAGGAAGCGGACGCGCTCGCTCTGCGCGGCCGCCTCCTCGGAGTCCAGCACCGACTGCTCCGGTGTCAGCTCCTCGCTGGCGCGGTCGAGCAGCTGGGGATCGTCGGTGGGGGTCAGCCGCCTTGAGCTCTTGAGCACCTTCAGGCACTCGTTGCGGGCGGTGCTGGCGAGCCAGGAGCCCGCCTTGTCGGGTTCGCGGATCCGGCCGAGATGCTGGGCGAAGCGGAACCACACGGTCTGGTAGACCTCGTGGCCGTCGGCATCGGAGAGCCGGTGCGCGCGCACCACCGACCACACCAGCGGGCTCAGCCCTTCCACCAGCGCCTTCCAGGCCGCCCCGTCACCGTCGACGGCCGACCGGACGAGCGCGCCGACATCAGTACGGTCCACGGCCCCACCCCTCGAGTACGGCCTGTCATCGTACGCCGTGGCGGGGCCCCGCTCGGACCTCATGCCGGCCTCATGCCGGACCTGCTTCGGCCGGCTGCCAGGTCGGCGGCCGCAGCGCCGGCACGTGCGCCCCGCGCACCTCGGCGAACTCCTCGTTCGTGGCGAGGAGTTCGCGGGCGGCGGCCCGTGGGTCGGCCTGCCGGTGCGCACTCATGTGGGCGGCGACGAGGCCCGCGACGACAGGAGTCGCGAAGGAGGTGCCGCTCCAGGACGCCATCCCCTCGAACATCACCTGGTCCGGCTTGCCCGAGGCCTCGCTGAGGACGCCCGTGTGGCGCGGCGAGCGGCAGGTGCACTCGTAGGTGAAGCCGTAGCGGCAGGCGTCGTAGGTCGAGTGCTGGTAGACGTACGGGACGGGCTTGCCGAAGCCGGTGAGGGCGCTGGTGAGGCGCTCGCCGGGGGCGTACACCCGCACCCAGGGGCCGTGGTTGCTGAAGCAGGCGCCGAACTCGCCGTCGCCGCGCAGCGCGCCGACCGAGAGCACCGCGTCGCCGTGGTCGGGCAGGGCGGCGTAGGCGGCGGGCCAGAACGGGGTGGCGCTGGCGTTGTTGCCGGCGGCCGCGACCAACAGGGTGCGCTGGGAAAGGAGTTCCCGCATGAAGGCGTCCAGGCCGAGGAGGCCGTCGACGCGGCCGTTGGAGGTGCCGGCGGAGAGGCTGAGGATGTCCGGCCAGCCGCCCTCCTCGACGGCCTCGAAGAGCTTGTCGCCGAACTGGTCCTCCAGGATCGCCCCGGCGTCGTTCAGCGTGCCGCGGACCGTGATGTCGGTGTTGGGCGCGACGGCCGCGACCAGTCCCGCGATGAACGTGCCGTGGCCCACGTACTGCTGGAGGACGCCGTCGTCGTCGGTCTCCCTGACCTGGGCGTCGCCGTCGGTGTGGGCGAGCAGCGGGTAGGAGCGGTGGTCGTGCATCAGACCGGTGTCGACGACGAGGACGCCGACGGCGCCCGCCGCGTCGTAAGTGCCCGGTGCCGCGGCGGGGTTGGCCGACGCCGCTGGGGCGGGCACCGGCTCGTCGCCGGGGCAGGCGTTGACGGAGATCGACACCACGTGGTTGCGGCTGACCAGCCGGCGCCCGGTGCGGCCCTCGGCGCCGCGCAGCGCGCGCAGGGCGCCCGCGACGGCGTGGTCCGCGGTGCGGTCGCCCTGGCCGGGGTCGCCGACCTGGATGCGGGTGATGCCGGAGCGGTTGGTCTGCGGTCCCGCCCTGCGTACATGGTCGGCGTCCAGGCCCTGGGTCTGGGCGAAGTGGGTGCGGACGGTGTCCTCGACGACGTGTGCCTCCTCGCCGTCGCGGGCGAGCACGACGCCCTTCTCGTAGATGAACTCCGCGGAGTCGTCCGGACCCATCGCCAACGGGATGTCGGGCAGTGCGCGTTGGATCTGGTCGAACTGTTCGTGGAATCGCTGTGGTGCCATGGCGTGTCCTCCCCCTGGGCGATGTCGTCAGTCAGATCCTCGAGGTGCCCCGCTGATACACGTGGTGCGACAGCGGGTGCGGGTGGTGCGACGGCTCAGGGCCGTGGTGCAGATATCTATGCGCGCCCCCCTGATACTGCTGGATACGGTCCCCGGCAGGTGTGGCGGGCCGAACGGAGCACTACCATCCGTGGAGTGACAGCGGGAAACGACTCGGTTCTCGAACTGCTGCCGATGGTGTTCGCCGCCCCCAACGACGCGTTGTCGCGGGCGGAAGGAGTGCTCGACACCGATCCGACGCCGTTGCACGCCTCGGTGGCCCATCAGGTGATCGGCATCTGGCAGCGGGACTGGGGCGACATGCGGCTCGCCCTGGACCATCTGCGGCGCGCCCACCGGATGGCGGCGCGGGCGGACTCGGCGGAGCGCGAGGCGGACGTCCTGGCCACGCTCGGGGTGGCGCTGGTGCACGCGGGCCGTACCCGGCAGGGTCTCGCCGCGTTCGAGCGCGGGATCGACCGAGGGACGGGGCACACCCGCGCGCGCGTGCTGTTCCGGCGGGCCTACTCCTGGTGGGTGCTCGGGCACCACCGTGAGGCACTGGAGGACGTCCGGCGCGCGATCCCCGTGCTGCGCCAGGCGGACGACGTCATCTGGACGGCGCGGGCCCTCACCCTGCGCGCCACCGTGCACCTCGCGCTCGGGGCGGTGGAGCGGGCCGAGGCGGACTTCACCGCGGCCGAGGCGCTGTGGGACACCACCGGCCAGGAACACGACAAGGCGGACGCCGTGGAGAGCCGGGGTCTCGCCGCGTTCCGCTCCGGGGACGTCCCGGCGGCGCTGCGTCTGCTCGACGAGGCGGCGGAGCGGTACGCCAAGCTCGGCACACCGATGTTCATGCTGAACATCCGGCGCTGCGAGGTCCTGATGGCGGCCGGGCTGGCGCCGGAGGCCCTCGCCGAGGCGGACGCGGCGATCGCGGTCCTGGACGGGATCGGCGGCCAGTCCACCCGCAAGGCGGAACTGCTGCTGGCCGCGGCGAAGGCGGCCCGCCTCGGCGGCGATCCGGGGACCGCGATCGCCCGTGCGGCACTGGCCGTACGGCTCTTCGCCGGGCAGCGGCGCACCTGGTGGGAGGCGCACGCCCAGCTGGTCCTGATCGACGCGCGGCTGGCGGCCGGGCGCGGCTCGGGGCGGCTGGTCGCGGACGCGGTCAGGGTGGCGGAGCGGCTGTCGGCGTTCGGCGCGCCCGCCGCGCCCGAGGCCTGGCTGCTGGCGGGCCGGATCGCGCTCGCCCTGGACTGGACGGCGGACGCCGAGAAATACCTGGAGGTCGCCGCGCGCAGCCGGCGCAGCGGTCCGCCGCTGGCCCGGATGACCGGCTGGGCGGCCCAGGCGCTGTGGGCGCGGGCCACCGGGTCGGGGCGGGGCGTCCTCGAGGCATGCCGGCGCGGGCTCGACGTGCTCGACGCGCACCGTACGACGCTGGGGGCGTCGGAGCTGCGGGCCCGGGCCACCGCGCAGGGCGCCGAACTGGCGGCGCTGGCCCAGCAGGTGAGCCTGGAGCTGGGCGGGCCGCGGCAGTTGCTGGTGTGGAGCGAGCGCTGGCGGGCCACGGCGCTGTCCACGCCGCCCACCCGGCCGCCGGCCGACCCGGCGCTGCTGAGCGATCTGACCGCGTTCCGGGTGATCGCGGCGCGGGCGGAGGCCGCCCGGATGGACGCCCGCCCGGTGCCGACCCTGGAGCGTGAACAGCGCCGTCTCGAACGGGAGATCCGCGCCCGCACCCTGCACAGCCGAGGGGCCGCGCCGGGGTACGGGGGCCGGTTCGACGTGGGCCGGCTCCTCGGCCGGCTCGGCGACGGTCGGCTGGTCGAACTCGCCGTGCTCGACGGGCGGGTGCAGGTGCTGCTGTGCGGCGGCGGGCGGGTGCGGCGGTTCACCGGCGGGCTGCTGGCGGAGGCGGAGCGGGAGGCCGAGTACGTGCAGTCGGCGCTGCGCCGGCTGGCCCACCCCGGCGGGGAGGGACGGCTGCCGCTGGTCGAGACGGCGGGCCGCCGCCTGGAGGAGCTGCTGCTCGGCGAGGCGGCGCGGCACCTGGGCTCCGGGCCGCTGGTGGTGGTCCCGCCGGCCCGGCTGCACCGCGTCCCGTGGGCGCTGCTGCCGTCGCTGCGCGAGCGGGTGGTGAGCGTGTCGCCGTCGGCCAGCGGCTGGCTGCGCGCCCGGGACACCGAGCCGCCGCCGCTCGGCCGGCATGTCCTGGTGCGCGGGCCGGGTCTCGCGACGGGCGGCGCGGAGGTGCCGGAGGTGGCCGGGCGGTACGGCAGACCGACGGTGCTCGAGCAGGACGACGCGCATGTGTCGCGGGTGCTGCGCGAGTTGGACGGGGCGGCGCTGGCGCACATCGCGGCGCACGGCACCTTCCGGGGCGACAGCCCGATGTTCTCGGCCCTGCGGATGGCCGACGGCCCGCTGATCGTCCACGACTTCGAGCGGCTGGCCCGCAGCCCGTACCGGATCATCCTCTCCAGCTGCGACACCGCCCGGCTCGCCTCGGTCGGCGCCGATGAACTCCTGGGCCTGGTCACGGCGTTGCTCCCGCTGGGCACCGCCGGCGTGGTGGCGTCCAGCGCCCCCGTCAACGACGAGGCGGTGGTGCCGCTCATGCTGGCGCTGCACAAGGGCCTCAGCGTCGGCCTGTCCCTCGCGGAGGCGCTGCGCGACGCCCGGGCCGCCCTGCCCGGCGACGCGCTGCACCAGGCGACGGGGTGGGCGTTCACGGCGTTCGGAGCGGCGTGAACGCCCTTCGTCGTCAGGCGGGTTGCCCGGTCAGCCAGGGCAGGGCGGCTCGGTCGCAGGCGCCGAGGCGGGTGTAGGCGCCGTAGAGGTGGTTGCCGACCGTGCGCACGGAGAGGGTGAGCCGCTCGGCGATCTGGCGGTTGCTCAGGCCGGCCGCCGCGAGGGCGACGATCTGCTGCTGGCGGGCGGTGAGTTCGCCCAGCACGAGGCCGGCCAGCGCCGGGGTGCGTGCCCCTTGGCAGCGGCGGGCCAGGGCGACGGCCCGGGTGCGGGCGGTGCGGGCCGCCGTGGGGTCGCGGTGGGCTCGTACGGCCTGGGCGTGCGCCTCGGCCGCGAACAGCAGGAAGCCGCGCTCCGCCAGTTCCCCGGCGACCCGGTCCAGGGCGGCCCCGTCGGCCCGGGCGAGCGCCTGGGCGTGCCGGGCGAAGACACTGCCGGGCGGGAGGAGGCCGACGGCCCGCCCGGGGTCACCGAGGCGTACGGCACCGTAGGCGTGGTACGTCTCGCAGCCGTCGAGCGCGGGTACGGCCTCGCGGGTGTCGACGACCGGTGGGGGCGGGGCGGTGGTCCGCTCGCCCGACTCGACCGCCGCCAGCATGAGTTCGTGCCGGCAGGCGGTGTCCTTCCCGTCCTGCGCCAGACCTTCCCGGGCCCAGGCCGCGGCCTCGCGCAGTTCGCCCCGCAGCCGGGAGAACCTGGCGCGGACGGCGGCGTGGGCGGGCGGTACGGGTTCCCCCTCGGCGACCAGCCATTCCCCCACGGGTGTCCGCCGGGTGCGGACGTCCGCGTCCTCGACGGCCCGGACCAGGGCGGCCGTCTCCGTCTCGAGGGCGCCGCGCAGCGAGCCGCGGGCGCGGGTCAGCCGCCCCGCGCGCAGCCGGCCGGCCGCGGCGCGCAGGACGGGGCCGTACAGGGGGTGGGCCAGGCGGACGGCCGACTCGTCGTCGTCGGCCTCGATCAGGCCGTCCGTCTCCAGGCGTTCGAGGACGCGCAGGTCGAGTGTGTCGGTGGGCAGCGGCAGGGGTTCGGCGAAGGCGAGCCGGTCGAGGGTCTCGCGTTCGTCGGGGCAGGGGCGGGCGAAGAGGTGGGCGGTGCGTTCGCGGAGGGTCGGGGTCGGCGGGACCGGGCCTCGCCACGCCCACTCGTCGCCGTCCGGCACCGGAGTGAGCAGCCCTTCGTCGCGTACGGCGGCCAGGAGGTCCCGCAGCAGGCGCAGGTCGCCCCGGCACAGGCCGTGCAGACGGTTGACGGTGAGGGGCTCCGGCGGGGCGCCCGCCCCGGCGGTGAGGAGCTGGACGGTGTCCTCCGCGGACAGCGGCTCCAGGGCGAGGCGGGGCAGGAGTTCGCCGGTCCACAGCCGGGTGACGGCGCTCGGCGCGGGGCTGCCGTCCGCCACGACGACCAGCAGCCGGGTGCGGCCGTGGACGGCCAGCTGGTGCAGCAGCGCGGCGGAGGCGTCGTCGAGCAGCTGGGCGTCGTCGACCAGCAGCAGCCGTACGTCGGACAGGAGTTGGACGGCCCGGTGCAGGGTGACGCCCTCGGGCAGCAGATGGGCGAAGGCGGCGAAGGCGCTGCCCCGGGTCTCGGGTGTGCCGGCCACGCGGGCGCAGCCGGTGCCGCGGACGGCCTCGGTCGCCAGCCGGGTGCGGCCGCAGCCCGCCGGTCCCGTCACCACGATGCCGGGCCGGCCCGCCGTCAACGACCTTCGGACCAGCTCCAGTTCCTCCTCCCGGCCGGTGAACGGCCACGGCAGTCGCAGGGTCCTCGCACGGGTGTCGATCGTCGTCACGTCATCAGGACTCCGGATACTCATGCCTGATACAGGGCGACTTGAGTAGCCCCCGACTCAGGCGCCGGGCGGCCCGCCGGGGCACCCTGTAGCCCATGACCGCCCGCTACTGCTCGCTCGCGAGGGCGCCGGAGCCCGCGTTCCCCGCGGGTCTGGCCGCCGAGCGGCTCGGCGCCCTGATGAGCGGGCGCCGGATGTGGGTCAACGGCACGGTCCTGCACTACTGCTTCTTCGACGGGGACGGCGACGCGTCGGTGATCGCCGTGCCGGGTTCCGGGGCGACCCGGCGGGTGTCGTGGGTCGGCGCCGAGGACCAGCGGGACGTGGTGCGCGACTGCTTCCGTGAGTGGGCCGACCTCGGGATCGGGGTGACCTTCGCCGAGGTCGCCGACCGCTCGGAGGCGGAGCTGCGCATCGGCTTCCAGCAGGGTGACGGCTCCTGGTCGGCGGTGGGCCGGGACGCGCTGCTCGCGGGGCGGGGCGAGCGGACGATGAACTTCGGCTGGGACCTCACGGCGCCCGGGGAGCGTACGGTGGCGCTGCACGAGATCGGGCACGCGCTGGGCATGCAGCACGAGCACCAGAGCCCGTTCGCCGGGATCCACTGGGACGACGAGGCGGTCTACGCCGACCTGGCCGGGCCGCCGAACCACTGGAGCCGGGAGCGCACCTGGTTCAACGTCCTGCGCAAGCTGGACGCGGACGAGGTCAACGGCTCGGTGTGGGATCCGCAGTCCGTGATGCAGTACCCGTTCACGGCCGGACTGATCCTGGAGCCGGAGCAGTTCCGCGGGGGTGTGCACCCGCCGGGGACGCTGTCGCCGCTGGACAAGGAGTTCGGCCTGCGCTGGTACCCGCCGGCGGGCGCGCCCCGGCTGCCCGTCCTGGTGCCGTTCCGGTCGGTGGCGCTGTCGCTGGGGCCGGGCGAGCAGGCCGACTTCACGGTGGAGCCGCGGGAGACCCGGGAGCACACCTTCGGCACGTTCGGGGAGAGCGACTCGGTCGTCGTGGTCTTCGAGGAGCGGGACGGCGAACCCCGCTTCCTCGCCGGGCAGGACGACGGCGGCACTCCGCGCAACGCCACGGTCGGGGCCCGGCTGGTCAAGGGGCGCCGCTATTTCGTCCGGGTGCGCCTGTACTCCGGCTGGGGTTCGGGCGAGACGGCGGTCATGTGCTGGTGAGACGGCCCATGACCGCGTGAAGACCACTGCCGGCGCCGGGGGAAAGGCCGGGGCGCGTCACCTTCGGGGGAGGGAGACGCGCCCCGGCCGCTTCACGACGCCGCCCGGTCGGCGGCGCCCGGCTCGTCCGGGTGGGCGAGGCCGAGGTGGTCGCGCAGGGTGGTGCCCTCGTACTCGGTGCGGAAGACGCCCTGTTCCTGGAGCAGGGGTACGACCTTGTCGGCGAACTCGTCGAGTCCGCCGGGGGTGATGTGCGGGACGAGGATGAAGCCGTCGGCGGCGTCGGCCTGCACGTACGCGTTGATGGTCTCGGCCATGGTCCGCGCGGACCCGACGAAGTTCTGGCGGTTGCCGGTCTCGATGACCAGGTCGCGGATGGACCAGTTGTTGGCGGCGGCGAGTTCCCGCCATTCCCGGGCCGTGGCCAGCGGGTCGCGGTACATGCGGACCTGGGCGCGGCCGCGGGAGATGTGGTTCTCCCCCAGGTCGGGGTCGATGTCGGGCAGGGGGCCGTCCGGGTCGTAGGAGGACAGGTCCCGGTTCCAGACGAACTCGAGGTGCTTGAGCGCGGTGGCTCCGCTGACCTGCTGGCGGCGGACCTCCTTGGCGGTCTCCTCGGCCTCGGCGTCGGTGTCGCCGAGGACGAAGCTGGCGGCGGGCAGGATCAGCAGTTGGTCGGAGCGGCGCCCGTACTTGGCGAGCCGGGACTTGACGTCCGTGTAGAAGGCCTGCCCGGCCTCGAGTCGGGAGTACCGGCTGAAGATGGCGTCGGCGGACGAGGCGGCGAACTCCCGGCCCTCGTCGGAGTCGCCGGCCTGGAAGATCACCGGGCGGCCCTGGGGGCTGCGCGGGACGTTGAACCGGCCGTGGACGTCGAAGTGCCGTCCCTCGTGGACGAAGGCACCGGCCTTGGCGTCGTTCAGGAAGGTGCCGGTCGCCTGGTCTGCCACGATCTCGTCGCCCCGCCAGGAGTCGAAGAGTTCGTGCGCGGTGGCGAGGAACTCCTTGGCGCGGGAGTAGCGCTCCTCCTGCGGGAGGAAGCCGCCGCGGCGGAAGTTCTCGCCGGTGAAGGCGTCCCAGGAGGTGACGACGTTCCACGCGGAGCGGCCGCCGGAGAGGTGGTCGAGGCTGGCGAACTGGCGGGCCACCTCGTAGGGCTCGTTGAAGGTGGAGTTGATGGTGCCGGTGAGGCCGAGGTGTTCGGTGACGGCGGCGAGCGCGGCGAGGATCGTGAACGTGTCGGGGCGGCCGACGACGTCCAGGTCGTAGATCTTGCCGCCCTGTTCGCGGAGCCTGAGGCCCTCGGCGAGGAAGAGGAAGTCGAACTTGGCGCGTTCGGCGGTCCGCGCGAAGTGGACGAAGGAGTCGAACTCGATGTGGCTGCCCGCGCGGGGGTCGCTCCACACGGTGGTGTTGTTGACGCCGGGGAAGTGGGCGGCCAGGTGGATCTGCTTCTGCGGCTTGCTCATGGTGTCGTCTCCCTCCCGCTCAGGCGGCGGCGTAGCGGTTGGCGGGGCGGGTCAGGCCGAGGAGTCCGCGCAGGGTGTCGGCCTCGTAGGCGCGGCGGAAGGCGTCGCGGCGCTGGAGTTCGGGGACGAGGCCCCGGGTGATGGCGGGCAGGTCGTGTCCGGCGACGGCGGGGCGCAGCCGGAACCCGGTGAGGCCCGATGTCGCCAGATCCTGCAGCAGGTCGGCGAGTTGGCCGGGGCTGCCGGTGAAGATCCGGGCGTCGCCGGTGTACTCCTCGCCGGCGAGGGTGTCGAGGCGGTCGCGGCGGGCGGCTGCGTCGGCCGGGTCGTCGTCGAGGAAGACGACGAGGTCGCCGAAGACGTGCAGCGGCTCGGCGGAGCGGCCCGCCGTCCGCTGTTCGGCACGGATCTCGGCGACGATCGCGCGGGCCTGGGCGGTGTCGTGCGGGGTCACATAACCGACGTCCGTGGCGCGGGCCACCAGGCGGTAGGGGACGGTGGCGTGGGCGAGGGCGGTGACCAGGGGCTGGCCCTGGGGCGGGCGCGGGGTGATGGAGGGGCCCTTGACGCTGAAGTGGCGGCCCTCGAAGTCGATGTAGTGCAGCTTGTCGCGGTCGACGAAGCGGCCGGTGGCCACGTCGCGGATCTCCGCGTCGTCCTCCCAGCTGTCCCAGAGACGGCGGACGACCTCCACGTAGTCCGCGGCCTCGTCGAAGAGTTCGGGCACGACCGGGCTCTTGTGGTCCTCGATGCGCGGGACGGTACGGCGGCCGAAGTGGGCCGCGTCCGCGGGGCGGGCGGAGACCTGGACGCGCAGGCCGGCGCGTCCCTTGCTGACGTAGTCGAGGGTGGCGATCGCCTTGGAGATGTGGAAGGGCTCGGTGTGGGTGACGACCGTGGTCGGAACGAGCCCGATGTTCCGGCTGAGCGGGGCGACCCGGGAGGCGACGAGCACCGCGTCGAGCCGGCCGCGGACCTGGTCGGTGCGGTCGTCCGGGTCCAGGAGGTGGGAGGACTGGGGGCCGAGGCCGTCCTCGATCGTCACGAAGTCGAGCAGGCCGCGTTCGGCCTCGGCGACCAGGTCGGCCCAGTATCCGGCGGTGAACAGCTCGCGGGGGCGGGCGACCGGCTCGCGCCAGGAGGCGGGGTGCCAGCCGGTGCCGTCGAGGGCGACGGCGAGATGGAGAGGGGAAGCGGGGGTCGAGGACACGGAGATGCCTTCCTGGAGGTCCGTACGAGGGCGCGGGCCACCCGCGGAAAGGGGTGGGGCGGGGAGGGGAACGGGTCAGGAGCAACAGAGCGCGCCGGCCACGCGCTGGAGGTCGATGTGGGGCCGCGAGGTGAGGCGCACGACGTGGCGTATGCAGGTCACGTCCGTCCCCTCCCCCTCTGGGCGCGCGACGGCGCCGCGCGGCACATCTCGTCGTGGGTCACAACGCCCCGGCCTCGCCGGATGTTCCCGGGGTGCGCACCAGTGCGATGGTCGAACGGCGGCGAAGCAGGAAGCCGAGGGACTCGTAGAGGCGGATCGCCGGGGTGTTGCCGGCGGCGGCGTGCAGGAAGGGGACGTCGCCGCGCTCACGGATGCCGTGGCCGACCGCGCGGATCAGCCGGGTGCCGAGGCCCCGGCCCCGGTGGCCGGGGTCGGTGCAGACGGCGCTGATCTCGGTCCAGCCGGGCAGGCGCAGCCGCTCGCCGGCCATGGCGATCAGCCGGCCCCGGTGGCGGATGCCGAGGTAGCCGCCGAGGACGACGGTCCGCCGGAGGAAGGGGCCGGGGCGGGTGCGGGCGACGAGGTCGAGGATCTCCGGCACGTCGTCGGGGCCGAGGCGTACCGCCTCGGGGGCGGGTTCGGTGCGCAGCTCCTCGGTGGCGACGAGCTGGACGCCCTCTCCCCCGCCGAGCAGCTCCCAGCCGTCCGGGACGCGCTCGACCGGCTTGATCCTTACCGGCGTTCCAGGGCCGGCGAGGGTGTGCAGGTCGGCCCAGGCGGCCGGGTCCCCGGGGTCGGCGAGAGCGGCGAAGGCGTAGACGTCCGCCGGGTAGCGGGCGGCGCGGCCCAGGCGCTCGGCGAGGTGGGCGTGCGGGCCGGTGAGAGCGGCCCAGACGGCGTTGTCCAGAACGTGAGGGGCCGTGGTCGGGGCTCCGCCTCCGCGGAGGCCGGTCTGAAGGGGCACGGAGGCGGAGTCCTCTCCACTGAGCCGACGGGTATGACGGCGAGTGTTTCCGACGGGGCGTCAGGAGTTGTCGAGCGGCAGCCCGGGCGGGTTGACCTCGGACTTGGCCACGGCCTCGTTGGAGAGGTTGTAGGCGGCCAGCCACTTGGCGTACTGCCCGTGCTCGATCAGGTAGTCGACGGCGTCGGCGAGCGGCTTGGCGAGGCCGCTGTCCTTCTTGGCGGTGGCGGCGATCAGTCCCTGGAGCGACTCGCCCGCACCGGAGAACGTGCCCGCGTTGCGGGTCGCGTTGGCGGTGCCCGCGGTCTGGGAGACGTTGTAGGCGATGCCGGGGTTGGGGCCGAAGAAGGCGTCGATCTTGCCGCTGTTGAGTGCCAGGTAGGTGCCGTTGCGGTCCGGGAAGTACTTGACGGTGAGCTTCTTGCCCTCGCTCTCCAGCTTCTTCTTCCACTCCAGCAGGATCTTCTCCTGATTGGTGCCGGAGCCGACCGAGACGGTGAGGCCGGCGAGGTTCTCGTAGTCGCCGTCGAAGTTCCACTTGTCGGACTTCTTCACCTCGAAGCCGAGGTTGTCCTGTCGGTAGGAGGTGAACTCGTACTTCTTCTTGCGTTCCTCGGTGTCGGTGACGTTCGAGAAGGCGACGTCGACCTTGCCGCTGTCGATGCCGACGAAGAGGTTCTCCCAGGTGAAGTTCTTCGTCTCGGGCTCGAGGCCGAGGACCGCGGCGACCAGCCGGCCGAAGTCGGGCTCGGCGCCGGTGAGGGTCTTCTGGTCGCTGCCGATGTACGCCAGCGGGGCGAAGCCGGAGGGCAGGGCTCCGACTCCGATGGTCAGCCTGCCGCTCTTTCTGACGGCGTCGGGCAGTTCGGCGCTGATGGACTTGACCTCGGAGACCTTCAGGGTGGTCTCCTTGGCGGCGCCGTTGGACACGCGGCCGATGGTCACGCCGCCGGCGGCGGCGCCTTCGGTCGTCGTGGCGGCGTCGCTCTCCCCACCGCAGGCGGCGAGCCCGGTGGCGAGGGTGGCGACCGCGGTCGCCGTGGTGATGCCGCGGATCAGGCTGCGTCGGGTGAAGTGGGCAGACATGGCCGTCCTTTGTGACTGGATGAGATGAGAGATAAAGGGAGTTTTTTTGGGGGGGTGTTCAGAGCACCTTGCCGAGGAAGTCCCGCGTCCGCTCGTGCCGCGGTGCGTCGAGGACCTCGCCGGGCGGGCCCTGCTCGACGATCTTCCCGCCGTCGATGAAGACGACCCGGTCGGCGACCTCGCGGGCGAAGCCGACCTCGTGGGTGACGATGACGAGGGTCGTGCCGCTCGTCGCCAGGTCCTTGATGACGGCGAGGACCTCGCCCACGAGTTCGGGATCGAGGGCGGAGGTCGGTTCGTCGAACAGGATGACGCCGGGGCGCAGCGCGAGGGCGCGGGCGATGGCCACGCGCTGCTGCTGACCGCCGGACAGCTGCCGGGGGTAGGCGCCGGCCTTGTCGGCGAGGCCCACCCGGTCCAGGAGTTCGCGGGCCAGGGCCAGGGCTTCGGGCCGGGCGAGCCGCCCGGTCGCCACCGGGGCGGCGGCGACGTTGTCCAGCACGGTCAGGTGCGGGAAGAGGTTGAAGTTCTGGAAGACGAACCCGATGCGGCTGCGCTGGGCCAGGATGGCCCGCTCGCTCAGTTCGCGCAGCCGGCCGCCGTGCCGGCGGACGCCGATCGGCTCGCCGCCCACGCTGACGTAGCCGATCTCCGGCTTCTCCAGGTGGTTGACGACCCGCAGCAGGGTGGACTTGCCGGAGCCGGACGGGCCCAGGATCACGGTGACCTCGCCGGGGCGCACGGTCAGGCTGACGCCGTCCAGGACCCGGTGGGCGCCGTACCACTTGTGCACGTCGTGCACTTCGACGGCGGCGGGGACGATCTCGGCGGCCTGCCCGGTCCTCAGGGTCTCGGTGGTCATACGGCGGCCTCCCGGCGGATGCGGGCCCGCAGGTCGGTGAGACCGGTCCGCAGCTTCTGCAACGGCGTCGGCGGCAGGTCGCGGGTGGCGCCCCGGGCGTAGTACCGCTCGACGTAGAACTGGACGACGGAGACGAGGCTGGTCAGGATCAGGTACCAGACGGTGACGACGAGCAGCAGCGGCACGATGTCGCCGGGGTAGGTGGAGCCCATGGTCTGGGCGGTGCCGAACAGGTCGAGCAGCGAGACGTAGAAGACCAGCGAGGTGGACTTGATCAGGCCGATCAGCTGGTTGACGTAGTTCGGCGTGATCGACCGCAGGGCCTGCGGGAAGACGATCTTCCAGAACTGGTAGCGCCTGGGCAGGCCGAGCGCGGCGGCCGCCTCGTGCTGGCCCTGGTCGACGGAGAGGATGCCGCCGCGGACCACCTCGGCGGCGTAGGCCGCCTCGTTGAGGCTGAGGCCGACGACGGCGATCACGATGTCGGTGGCGAGCCGGGACTCGTCGAAGGTGAAGAAGGCGGGACCGAAGGGGACGCCCAGGCTCAGCGTCTGGTACAGGGCGCTGAAGTTGTAGAGGAAGAGCAGGACGACGATCAGCGGGATGGAGCGCAGCGCCCACACGTACGTCCAGCTGACCGCGCGCAGCACGGGGCTCTTCGACAGGCGGGCGAGGGCCAGCAGTACGCCGCCGGCGAGGCCCAGCACGGCGCTGTAGGCGGCCACTTCGAGGGTGATCAGCAGTCCGTCGAGGATCACGGGCCGCAGGAACCAGTAGCCGAAGCGGTCCCACTGGTAGAACGGGTTGGTCATCAGACCGTGCGCGAACTGGGCGACCACGACGACCACCACGGCGGTGGCGATCCAGCGGCCCGGTCTGGGCAGCGGCTGAACCCGCTGTGCGGTGAGCTGTTCTGACGGGGCGTCGGCGACGGGCGGCGCGGCGAGGGTCGCGGCGCCTGGGGGTTCACTCATGAGGGGCTCCGGCGGGAGTCGGGCACCCCGGGCGGGCGCGCGGCCGTGCTGCGGCCGTCAGGAGGCGCACGGCGCACGGATGCGTACGAGAGAACCGGGGTGGGGCGGACGACGGCACACCGCTCGGGCGGTGTCGGTCGGGGATGCGGGGGCTGAAGGGAGGGGTCAGCCCCGGCAGCGGGCGCGGCCCGGTGCGGTACACAGTGCGCTGTTGACGCGGAGCAGATCGACGGCGCGGTCGGCGACGAGCGGCTGCGCGGACGGGCGTACGCAGCCCGCGGAGCGGCGGGGCGCCGTCCTGAGAGCTGCGTACATGTGGGTCTCCGTCACTTCACCGGCCCCTGGGGGCCCTCGCGCTTACCGAATCGTCCTTGCCGGTACGTCATCCGGTCCGGTCGTCACCTGGGGCACCCCACCGCGGTGCGAGGGTTGCCGGTCAGCAAGCCAGGGCTTGTCGCTGACGCTCATGACCGTTCTGATCCACAAGTCAATACAACCGGCCGAACGCATGTCAACGTCTGTCCACTGGATGGGACCGGACGGGGCTATCGGCCGCCGGCGACGTGCGCGGCCCAGTCCAGGATCCGGACGGCGGAGCCGGCGGCCTCCAGACCCCGGCAGCGGGCCTGGTGGCGGCGGTCGATGCCGTCGAGGTCGAGGTGCGTGCCGAACGCCGGGTGGGCGGTCAGCCGGCGGGCGTAGGCCCACAGGGCGGGGTGTCCGGCGATGCGGTGCACGGCGTCCGCGTCGAGGTGGTGGCGGTGCACGGTGTCCAGTTGGACCAGTGCGACCCACAACTCGACGTCCGCCGCGGTGATCTGATCGCTGATCAGGTACGGCTGGGCGCCGAGCCCGCGCTCCAGCACGTCGAGCGTGGCGAGCAGGGCGTCGAGGGCCGCGGCCCGCTCCGCCTCCGTGGCGCCGGCCGCCCCGGCGCGCTGGGCGGCCTCCTCGATGCCCTGGGCGCACATCCGCCGGGCGGCCTCCACCTCCGACTCGGCACCGCACGGGTACAGCGCGGGCCGGCCGCCGCCGAAGCTCCGGGCGAGGTCGCGGGCGATGTCCGGGCCGTGGCTGGAGACGATCCGGCCCGACCAGTCGTCGCTGAGCACCGGCGCGAGGGCCGCTCCGGTGTAGCGGTGGGCGCTGGCCTCGTAGAGCGGGCGCAGCGCCGAGTGGCCGCCGTCGGGACAGTCGGGGACGGCGGGCAGGAAGGTCACGGGACAGGCGCGGTCCAGGCCGAGGAGGGTGTGGGTGACGGCGATGCGCAGGCCGTCGGGGTCGGCGGTGGACAGGTGCAGTCGGTAGCGGCGCGGCACGGCGTAGTGGCCGCTGCGCGCGTCCCGGCCGATGCGGCCCCGGAAGGCGGGGGCGGAGCGGGCGTACGGGTGGGCGGCCGACGGTGTGACGGTCATGACTCTCCCCGGAGGCGGGCGCGCCGAGGCGGGGGCGCGCGGCGGATGCGACAGCGAGAACGACGGCGGGAAAGGGGACGGCTCTCGTCCGCGCGCGCCGGGCGGGCGGCGCCCGTGGGGGCACCGCCGAGGCGGCCTCGGCGCGGGGCGGGCCCGGCTCAGCTCGTCGGGCTGATGGCGCTGCAGACGCGCTGCAGGTCGATGTGACGGCGGGAGGTGAGAAGGGGCGACGACCACACCGTGCGGCTCGCTCGGCCGGTGGCCGTCTCCAGGCGCCCCATATTTCCCTACCTGTTCACTAGGATTCCCTGTCGAGTGTCGATCCGGCTCCGGCGGACGTCAAGAGGGCGTCCACCAGGTGAGTACGGAAGGCGGGTTCGGTCAGTCCGAGGCGGGCAGCGCCCTGGGTGCCTTGACGGTCAGCGGGTGTCCTCCGTAGGTGAGAGGGCCCGCCCCGGAGGCGGTGCACAGGAGTTCGAGGGTGTCGGTGGCGTCGACGTACCGCTTGCCGACGAGGGTGCCGGGGGCTTCTCCGGCGGAGGGCGCGGCGGGCGCCTGCCGGGCGGGGACCATCGGGACGCCGGCGCACTCGATGGGGTCCGCGGCGCCCTCCGGCGCCCGGATGACGATCACGCGGGTGGTGCCGCAGGCGGCGGCGAGCTGGTCACCGGGGCGCGGGGTCGGTGCGGGGGACGCCATTGCGCGGGTCTCCTTCGGGCGAGGGTGCGGGGGCCTGGGCGGTGAGACGCTCGCCCAGCCGGTCCAGGTCGAAGGACTGACGGGCGAGCCAGAAACGCAGGAAGCCGGTGAGGGAGTAACGCAGGAACAGCGCGCCGCCCACCACGGCGGCGGTGACTCCGCCGAGGCCGAGCGCGAGCGCGTCGCCCTGGCCGAGGGCGGAGTCGGTGGCGTGGGCGAGCGGGAAGGCCAGGCCGCCGAGGACGAGTCCGGCGAGCATCAGCGCTCCGCCGAGGCGCAGCCAGAGGGCGGCGCGGGAGGCGGCCGGGTCGGGGATCCGCAGCTCGGCGAGCTCCCGGACGAACCGTTCCGCCCGGGGCGATGGCGCGGGGGTGGTGGTCATGTGACGCTCCTCAGCGGGCTCGGGCTCATGTGACGCTCCCCAGGTAGTAGGAGGAGAGTTCGGAGTGCAGTGAGCTGTCGGGGTGTCCCTGCCACTGGACGCGGCCGCGGACGAGCACGGCGGCGTGGTCGGCGATCTTCAGCACGGCGGCGGCGAACTGTTCGACGACGAGGACGGCGACGCCCTCCCGGGCGATCCGGGCGACGAGTTCGTAGAGCTCGGCGACGACCAGCGGGGCCAGTCCCATGGAGAGTTCGTCGAGGAGCAGGACGGCGGGGTCGGTGGCGAGGCCGCGGGCGAGGGCGAGCATCTGCTGCTCGCCGCCGGACAGGGTGCCCGCGTGCTGGGCGCGGCGGCGGCCGAGGACGGGGAAGCGGGCGTAGGCGGTCTCCTCGATCTCCGCCCGGTCGCGGCCGGTGAAGGTCATCATCAGGAGGTTGTCGCGCACGGTGAGGTTGGGGAAGACGCCCCGGCCCTCGGGGATCAGACAGACGCCGGCCCGGGCGAGATCTCGGGGGCGGATGCCGGTGGCGTCGCGGCCGCCGAGCAGGAGGCGTCCGCCGCTGGGCGGCCGGATCCCGGCGGCGACCTCGAGGACGGTGGTCTTGCCCGCGCCGTTGGGGCCGAGGAGAGCGACGACCTGCCCGGCGGCGACCTCGAGGTCCACGCCGTGCAGGACGGTGATGCCGTTGTACGCGGCGCGGACGCCGGAGAGCGTCAAGAGGCTCATGTCTCCCCCAGGTAGGCCGCGAGGACGGTCTCGTCCTGCTGGATGCCGGCCGGCGGGCCGCAGGCCACGACCTTGCCCAGGTCGAGGACGTACACCTCGTCGCAGACGGTCATCACCAGGCCCATGTCGTGCTCGACGAGGAGGACGGCGGTGCCGTCGGCGGCGAGGGAGCGCAGCAGGGCGGCGAACCGTTCGGTCTCCTCGGCGTCCTGGCCCGCGGCGGGCTCGTCGAGGAGCAGGACGCGCGGCCTGAGGACGAGGGCGCGGCCGACCTCGACGAGCCGGGCGATGCCGGTGGGCAGGGCGTCGGCGGGGTCGTCGGCGAGCGCGGTGAGGCCCAGCCGGTCGAGCACCGCGTCGGCGGCCGCGTCGGCGTGGCGGCGTTCGGGGCCGAGCTCGGCGGCGACGAGGAGGTTGTCGCGGACGGAGAGCCGGCCGAAGAGTTCCAGGTGCTGGAAGGTGCGGGACATCCCGCGCCGGGCGCGGCGGGCGGGCCCCTCGCGGGTGATGTCACGGCCGTCCAGCCGGACCCGGCCGGAGCGGGGCCGCCGTAGTCCCGAGACGACGTCGAACAGGGTGCTTTTCCCCGCCCCGTTGGGCCCGATGAGCCCGGTCACCCGGCCGGCCTCGGCGGCCAGCGACACGCCGTCCAGGGCGCGACGTCCGCCGAAGGCGACGGTCACCTCCTCAGCCTGCAGCAGTGGCACGGCTCAGCACCTCCCCGTCCTCGGGCCGCCAGGGGCGGCGTACTCCCCACCACTCGGGCGGCAGTTCGGTCGGTACGTGCCGGGCCGCGGCGCTGATCCGCAGGGCGAGGGTGGCCGCCAGGGCGACGGCCAGGACGAGCCATCCGTTCACCGCGCCCGTCGCGGCGAGCAGCCAGCAGCCGGCCAGGACGCCACCCGTCACCCCGAGCAGGGTTCGGCTTCGGGCGAGCGGGGCCCACTCCGTGCGCAGTCGTGCGATCACCCCGCTGGGGCTGTGCGCGAGCCCCATTCCGGCCAGGGCGATGAGCAGCGCGGACAAGTCCTGTGCCCAGGAGCCGAGTTCGCCGAGCAGCTGGGTCGGGACGACGAAGGCGAGGCCGGTGAGGAGTCCCGCGCCGACCGACCCCAGTCCGGCGATGACCGCGATGAGGAAGATCGGCAGCCCGGCGACGAGGTTGAACTGCTCGGCGGTGACGGTCTGCAGCTGCATCCCGTAGAGCGCTCCGCCCAGCCCCGCGATGCCGGCCGACAGCGCGAACACGGCGACCCTGGCGCCGAGGAGCCGGCCGCCGAGGGTGGCGTAGGCGGCCTCGCTGTCGCGCAGCGCGATCAGCCGGCGCCCGAACCGCCCCCGCCGCAGCGCGGCCACCCCGAGGGAGGCGAGGGCGAGGCAGACGGCGGCCAGGCACAGCAGCTGGGCCGGGGTGGTCAGCCGCAGTCCGAACAGGTCGGGGCCGGTGACCGACACCGAGCCCTGGTCGAACAGGGCGATCCGCACGCCGAGGACGTCGAAGGCGGGCAGGGTGAAGATCCACCGGTCCAGGACGACGGCGAACGCGGCGGTGCCCAGGGCCAGGTAGATGCCGGAGAGTCTCAGGGCCGGTACGGCGATCAGCGCGCCGACGGCGGCGGTGACGCACGCGGTGACCGGCAGCGCCCACAGCTCGCCGTGCGCCCCCAGATGGCCCCAGACCACGGCGCCGATCCCGGCGATGGACAGCTGGCACAGGGAGACCTGCCCGGCGTACCCGGCGAGCGGGACGTACGAGAGGGCGATGACACCGAGGGCGAAGATCGCGCCGTAGGAGACGAGGGCGTCCTCGGACAGGACGGTGACCAGGACCAGGGCGAGGACGAGGACGGCCGCGGCGAGGAGGAGGGCGCCGCGGCGGCCGGGGAGGGGGACGGGGACGAGGCGGCGGTCGCGGCCGCGCAGCCGGCGGTGCGGGAAGGCCAGCAGCGCGAGGAGGAGCAGCAGCGCGGGGGCGGCCAGACGCAGCCCTGGAAGGTAGTCGTTCTGCGGCAGGTAGCCGGCCAGGTAGGCCTCCAGGAGGCCGACGACGACCGCGCCGAGGAAGGTCAGCGGGAGGCTGCGCAGCCTCCCGAAGACGGCGGCGGTGTAGGCGCTGACGATGAGCAGGGACAGCTGCTGGGCGTCGAGCGCCACGGTCGGTGCGATGAGGATGCCGCCGACGGCGGCGAGCTGGATGCCGAGCACCCAGGCGAGCCGCCCGGCCCGCAGCGGGTCGGCGCCGTTCAGGCCGGCGAGCGCCCGGTCGTCGACGCAGGCGCGCATCTCGGTGCCTGCCCGGGTGCGGTGCAGCAGGAACCACAGTCCGGCGGCGACGGCCACGGCGACCGCCATGGTGACGGCCTGGTGCCAGGTGACGGCGGTCGGGCCCAGCCGCAGGGCGGGGCGGTCGGCGAAGAAGGGGGAGAGCGGACGGGGGGTGTTGGGGTCCCAAACCCAGCGGGCCAGCGCGATGCACCCGGTGAGCAGGGCGACCGTCATGACCAGGCGTTCCGCCTCGCCGAGCGCCTGCACCGGACGCATCAGCACCCGTTCGACCAGCAGGCCGAAGGCGGGTGCGAGGACGAGGAGGACCGCGGCGAGCGCGAGGGGCACCGGCCAGCCCCAGCCGACGGCCAACTGCCAGTAGGCGAAGGCCGCGAGCATGCCGGCCGCGCCGTGGGCGAAGTTGAACACGCCGGCCGTGGTGTGGGTGAGCACCAGGCCGCTGCCGATGACGGCGTAGATCGCGGCGGTGCTCAGGCCGACCACCGTGAAGGCCAGGAACTGATCCATGGTCTGGAAACTAGCTTCTCGCTATTGGAGAATCAACCATCCGGACATGACCATCGCGACACCGGGAGGTTTCATGGCCAGGACACAGAAGCGGGGGGCCGCGATCGCGATGAGCGCGGCCGAGACCGACGCGTTCCTGCGCGCACAGCCGGTCTGCCGGGTCGCCGTCACGGCGTCCGACGGCCACCCGCACATCACCCCGCTGTGGTTCGTCTGGGACGGCACCGCGCTGTGGCTCAACTCCCTGACCCGCAGCAGGCGCTGGGCCGACGTGGTGAAACAGGGGCGGCTCGCGGCGGTCGTGGACGACGGCGGCCTCGACTTCCTGGCGCTGCGCGGGGTGGAGCTGCGGGGTCCGGCGGAGGTGGTCGGCGAGGTGCCGCGCACGGGTGAGCCGTACGGCGAACTCGTGGAACCCGAGCGGCTGTTCGGCGAGAAGTACGCGGGCGGGCGGTTCCGGTACGACGGGCGGCACGGGTGGCTGCGGATGACACCGGAGGAGGTGGTCAGCTGGGACTTCGGGAAGCTTCGGCGTTGACGGCCGGCCTGACCTCGTGGAAGCGTGATACTCGCTGACGAGAATCCAATTCTCACAGGAGGTTCCTTGAGCGACACCGACGACCTCGTGGAGATCGAGCAGCTCCTCGGCCGGTACGCGGTCTCGATGACCCGTGGTGACGTGGACCGGGTGCTCGCCGTCTTCACGCCGGACGGCACCTACAGCGCGTTCGGCGACACCTATCCCCTCGACGCGTTCCCGGAGCTGGTCGCCGCCGCCCCCAAGGGCCTGTTCCTCGTGGGCACGCCCGTGATCGAGCTGTCCGGCGACTCGGCCACCGGCACCCAGCCGCTGTGCTTCGTGGAACACGCCCGGCACGAGATGCGGATCGGCTACTACGACGACAGCTACGTCCGCACCCCGGACGGCTGGCGGCTGCGCAGCCGGGCGATGACCTTCATCCGGCGCAGCGGGGACCACGACTCGGGGCGGCCGCACGCCTTCACCCGGTCATGAGGCCGGTATGAGGATCTCCCCGTTCACCGGTCTCGACTCCTTCCGGTCGGAGCTGCGCGACTGGCTGGACGACCATGACCTGACCCCCGGCGAGACCGGCGGCCTCGATGCCCAGGTGACTCAACTCAGCCGCGTACGCCAGGCGTTGTGGACGGCGGGCTGGATGCGCTACGGCTGGCCGCCCGAGGTCGGCGGGCTCGGCGGGCCGAGCGCGCTGCGCGCGGTGCTCGGCGAGGAGGTCGCCTCCCGCGGCCTCGCCGAGCCCGGGATCTGGTCGATGGTGGAGGTGCTGGTCCCGACCCTGATCGACTACGCGCCGCCCGCCCTGGCCGCCGAGACGGTGCCCCGGCTGCTGGGCGGCGAGGAGCAGTGGTGCCAGGGCTTCTCGGAGCCGGGCTCCGGCAGCGACCTGGCGTCCCTGTCGACCCGGGCGGTCCCCGACGGGGACGGGTGGGTGGTGTCCGGACAGAAGGTGTGGACGAGCCTCGCCCAGTACGCGGCCCGCTGTGTCCTGCTGGCCCGCACGGGCGGCCCCGGACACGCCGGGATCAGCGCGTTCCTCGTCGACATGGACTCCCCCGGCGTCACGGTCCGTCCGCTGCGCACGATGCACGGTGTGGACGAGTTCGCCGAGGTGTTCCTCGACGAGGTGCGCGTCCCGGCGTCCCGGCTGCTGGGGGCGCCCGGCGACGGCTGGCGGCTGGCGACGGACCTGCTGCCGCACGAGCGCTCCACCTGCTTCTGGCACCGGATCGCCCACCTGTACAGCCGTCTCGACCGGCTCCTCGCCGACGGCTGCGAGGCCGACCCGGACGCGCTGGGCGGCGCCTGGCTCGACCTGCACACCGTGCGCTGCCGCTCGGCCGCCACGCAGGCCCGGCTCGCCGGCGGCGGGAGGCTCGGCCCGGAGACCTCCGTGGACAAGATCCTGCTGGCGGGCGCCGAACAGCGGCTGTTCGACACGGCCCGCGACCTGCTGCCGGGCGCCGTCGAGCTCTCCCCCGACGACGGCTGGCGCACCGGGTACCTGTACTCGCGGGCCGCGACCATCTACGGCGGCACCGCCGAGATCCAGCGCAACATCGTCGCCCGCCGGCTGCTCGATCTCGGAAAGGAGTGAGGTGGTGGACACCGCCGAACGCGCCCTCCTGGCGGACGCCGTGCGCAAGACGCTCGTCTCGGGCGCCGACCTCGCCGACCTGGGCTGGCCCGCCATGCTCGTCGAGGAACCGGACACCGTGGTCCCGCTGCTCTTCCGCCTGCTCGGCGAGACGGGCACCCACGCCCCCGTGCTGAACGACGTCCTCCTGCACGCGGCGGGCCGCCCCCTCGGCGGGACACCGCCGCTGCCGTACTCGGGCGGCGTCCGGCTGGAGTGGGTCCGGGACGGTTCGGCGTACGACAGCCCGCTCGACCCCGGCCTCCCGCTGCGGCGGACCGAGGCCGACGACCCGGCGCTGCCGCTCGCCGCGGGGCGCCGGGCCCTGGGCTGGTGGCTGCTGGGCACCGGACACGCGATGCTCGCCCTCGCCCGCCGGCACGTTCTCGACCGGCACCAGTTCGGCCGCCCGCTCGCCTCCTTCCAGGCCCTGCGCCACCGGCTGGCCGAGACGTACGTCGCTCTGGAGGGCGCGGAGGCGACCCTGACCGCCGCGACCGACGACACCGGGGCGGTGCTGGCCAAGGCCGCCGCGGGGCGGGCCGCGCTCACCGCCGCCCGCCATTGCCAACAGGCCCTGGGCGGCATCGGTTTCACCGCCGAGCACGACCTGCACCGGCATGTCCGGCGGGCCCTCGTCCTCGACGGTCTGCTCGGATCCAGCCGTGAACTCACCCGTGCGGCAGGGGTGTTGCTGTTGCGTGAGGCCCGGACGCCACGCCTGGTCGACCTGTGAGGAGCCCCGCGTGACCACCGACCTCTGGCCCGACCTGCTCGGCTGCCTCGACCTCACCCCCCTGGGCCCCGGCACCTACGAGGGCCGCTCCCAGCAACTGGAGTACCGACGCCTGTTCGGCGGCCAGCTGCTCGCCCAGTTCGCCCGCGCCGCCACGCTGGCCGCCCCCGGCAGGGACCTGAAGTCACTGCACACCCAGTTCCTCCGGGAGGGCCGCACCGGGGAACCGGTCCGCTACGAGACGGAAGTCCCGCAGGAGGGACGGACGTTCGCCGCGGTACGGCTCTCCGCACGCCAGGAGCACGGGATCGTCGCCGTGGCGGACGCGAGCCTGCATGTCTGGGAGGAGGGACCGGACCGGCAGACCGTGGACCCCGTGCCCACCCTCCCCGGACCGGAACGGGCCGTCCAACTCCCCTTGCTGCCCTGGGAGTCACGGGCCGCGACCGACCTGGACACCGAGAAGCCCGAGCCGCCCGGGTACGAACTGTGGACCCGGATCCCGCAGGCGCACCGGCGCCTGGCGCCGGCACTGCTCGCCTACGCCACCGACCTCACGCCTATCGGCACCGCGCTGCGGCCGGTCGAGGGGGTCACCCAGGCGGACTCGGGGCGGGCGTTCGCCTCCGCGGTGACCGCGCACACGGTGTGGTTCCACCGGCCGGTCCGGGCCGGCGACTGGCTGCTGCTGCGGCAGCACAGCCCCGTCGCCGCCCACGGCCGGTGCTTCGGCCGGGGCGACGTACTGACCGCGCAGGGCAGGCTCGTCGCCTCCTACGCCCAGGAGGCGCTGCTGCGCTTCCTCTGAGGTCTCAGGGTGCGGCGACCTCCACCACGACCGCGGAGCCCATCCCGCCGCCCGCGCACATCGCCGCCACGCCGACTCCGCCGCCCCGGCGGCGGAGTTCGTGGACGAGGGTGACCAGCATGCGGGCCCCGGTGGCGGCGACCGGGTGGCCGAGGGAGCAGCCGCTGCCGTCGACGTTCACCCTGTCGGCGTCGAGGCCGAGGCGGTGGACCGCGGCGACGGGAACGGAGGCGAACGCCTCGTTGATCTCGAAGAGATCGACGTCGGCGACCGTCATCCCGGCCCGGTCGAGAGCCTTGGGGATGGCCCGGACGGGGGTCAGGCCGGTCTCGGCCGGGTCCGCGGCGACGGAGGCCCAGGCACGGATCGTGCCGAGCGCCGGCAGACCGGACCGCTCGTCCGCCACCGCCAGCAGCGCCGCCGCGTCGTTCGCCCCGGACGCGTTCCCGGCCGTGATCGAGAAGCCGTCGATCTCCGGGTGGAGCGGCTTCAGTGCGGCCAGCCTCGCCGCGCTGGTGTCGCGTCGCGGATGCTCGTCCGCCTCGAAGGGTCCGTGCGGGGTGTCGACGGGGACCGTCTCCGCCTTGAAGCGGCCCTCGTCCAGCGCGCGCACGGCGTTGCGGTGCGAACGCAGCGCCCAGTCGTCCATCTCGGTGCGGCTGATGCCCGCCCGGACGGCGGTGTTCCAGCCGACGGTGATCGACATGTCCAGGTTGGGGGCGTCGGGCCGGTCGGGGTGGGAGGGCGGCACCCAGCGGTCGGCCCACTCCTGCCCCGATCCCCGGTAGGAGAGGCGGGGCGCGGTGGACAGGGACTGGACCCCGCCCGCGAGCACCAGCCGGTCCATGCCGGCCCGGACGGAGGCGGCGGCCGTCTGGACCGCCGAGAGACCGCCCGCGCAGTGCCGGTTCAGCGCCAGCCCCGGCACGTGCGGCAGCCCGGCGGTGAGCGCCGCGTGCCGGGCGACGACTCCCCCGCCGTAGTGCGACTCGGCGAGGACGACCTCGTCGACTCGAGCGCGGTCCAGGCCCTCCACGGCCGCCGTCACGACCCGCTCGGCGAGCTCGTGCGCGGTCGTGTCGCGCAGGGTGCCCCTGAACGCGGTGCCGATGGGGGTGCGCAGGGCGGCGACGATCACGGCTTCAGGCATCGGCGGAGTCCTCCAGTTCGGCCACCAGCGTGCGGCGCAGCAGCTTCCCGGTGGCGGTGCGGGGCAGTTCGGGGCGGAAGACGACGGTGTCCGGGGTCCTGGACGAGCGCAGGCGCGCCTTCGCGAAGGCCCGGATCTCCTCCGGGTCGCCCGCCCCGACGAGTACGGCGACCAGCCGCTGTCCCCACTCCGGGTCGGGCACCCCGAGCACGGCGGCCTCCCGCACCCCGGGGTGTTCCAGCAGTACGTCCTCGATCTCGGCCGGTGCGATGTTCTCGCCGCCGCGGATGATCGTGTCGTCCGCGCGGCCCTCGAGGTGGAGGTAGCCGTCGGTGTCCAGCCGGCCCCGGTCCCGGGTGGCGAACCAGCGGTCCGCCTCCGGTGCCGCCGCGCCCGCGTACTCGCCGGAGATCTGCTCCCCGCGCATGAACACGAGCCCGGTCTCGCCGGCCGGGAGCGGCCTGCCCTCCTCGTCCCGGATCTCGACCGCGATGCCGGGCAGCGGGCGGCCGACCGAGCCGAGCCGCTCGCGGACGGCCGGATCGTCGGAGGCCATCGCCGCGCGGTGGTCGTCGGGGCCGAGGACGCACACCGAGGACGCGGTCTCGGTCAGCCCGTAGGCGTTGACGAAGCCGGTGTGCGGGAACTGGCGCAGCGCCCGTTCCACCACCGGCCGGGGGGCGCGGGCACCGCCGTAGGCGAGGCTGCGCAGGCTCGGCACATCGGCCGTGCCGTCGCCGACCTCGGCGGTGATCCGGGCGAGCATGGTCGGCACGAGCATGGCGTGCGTGACCCGCTCCCGGCGTACGGTCGCCAGCCAGTCGGCGGGGTCGAAGGCGGACCGGTAGACGATCCGGCGGCCCGCGTAGAGGTTGGTGAGCAGGTTCATCAGGCCCGCGACGTGGTACGGGGGGACGGCGACGAGGGTCGCGTCGCCCGGGTCGGCGGCGCCGAAGTCCTGGGTGTTGAAGACGTAGGCGAGCAGATGGCGGTGGCGCAGCAGGGCCGCCTTGGGGGCGGCGGTGGTGCCGCTGGTGTAGAGGACGACGGCGGTGGCGTCCCGGTCGTCGGGGGCGGGCCGCCACTCGGGCTCATGCCCGCCGGCCGGTTCGAGGAGGCCGTCGAGGTCGGCGGGGCGCAGCACCTCGGCGCCCGGGTGGCGGGCGACGAGCTGCGCCGACCGGTCGTCGGAGAGACGGTAGTTGAGGGGCACGAAGGGGACGCCCGCCAGGGCCGCGCCGAAGAGCGCGACGGGGTAGGCGAGGTGGTTCGTCCCGGCGTACAGGACCGCCGGACGGTCACGGAAGCGGTCGGCCGCGTGGTGCGCGAGGCGCTGGAGTCCGGCGGCGGAGAGCGAGCGGCCGCTCTCGGTGACGGCCGGCCGGTCCCCCGCGGAGGCGGCCATTTCCAGGATCACGGCTATGTTCATGAGAATGGCATTCTCATACACTCAGAGGCCCACTCGCAAGAGAGGTGAATGTCGATGCTCATCGAAGGTTCCTCGGCCCTGGTGGTCGGCGGTGCGGGCGGTCTCGGCGAGGCGACGGTCCGGCGCCTGCACACGGCCGGCGCCCGGGTCGTGGTGGCCGATCTCGCGGACGACAGGGGCAAGGCGCTGGAGGCGGAGCTCGGGGTGCGGTACGTGCGCACCGACGCCACCGACGAGACCTCGGTCGCGGCGGCGGTGGAGGAGGCCTCGCTCGCCGGCGAGTTCCGGATCGCCGTCGACTGCCACGGCGGCCCGGCGAGCGGTGGCCGGCTGGTCGGCAGGGACGGCTCGCCGCTGGCGCTGGACGGGTTCCGCACGACGGTCGAGGTGTATCTCACCGGCGTGTTCAACGTCCTGCGGCTGGCCGCCGCGGCCGTCGCACGCACCGCCCCGTACGGCGAGGACGGCGGGCGCGGGGTCGTCGTCACCACCTCGTCCATCGCGGCGTACGAGGGACAGATCGGCCAACTCCCCTACGCCGCCGCCAAGGGAGGCGTGTCGGCGATGACCCTCGTCGCCGCCCGGGACCTCTCCCCGCTCGGCGTCCGGGTCGTCTCGGTGGCGCCCGGCACGATCCTCACACCCGCCTATGGCAAGGCGGGCGGGCAACTGGAGGCGTACTGGGGGCCGCAGGTGCCCCATCCCCGCCGGATGGGGCGCCCCGAGGAGTACGCGGCCCTGGTCCAGCATCTGTGCGAGAACGACTACCTCAACGGCGAAGTGGTGCGCCTGGACGGCGCGTTGAGGTTCCCGCCCAAATAGGGGCCTACTCGCGGTCCATCTCCTGGCGGGCCTTCGCCCACAGCCAGCCCGCGTAGGCGTGCAGCCCCTCGCCCAGCCTGCGGTTCATCTTCCCGGCGAGGGCGCGGGCGTAGCTGCCCTCGAGGAGGGCGGCGAGACGGAAGCAGGCGAGGACCTGGTACCAGCGGAAGCCGGAGACGTCCCGGCCGGTCGACTCACCGTAGGCCGCGACGAGTTCGGCGCGGCCGGGCACACCGTCCCAGGGCTGGAACTGGGGGTCGCTGCCCGGCGGGTCGCCCTTCTCCCGCCAGGCGGTGAGGATCCACGCCAGGTCGAGGAGAGGGTCGCCGAGGGAGGCCATCTCCCAGTCGACGATGGCGGCGAGGCGCGGGGCGTCGTGGGCGAACATGACGTTGGCGAACTGCAGGTCGCCGTGGACGATGCCGGTCGCGCCCTCCTTCGGGGTGTGCCCGGCGAGCCAGTCGGCGACCCGGTCGACCTCCGGCGACTCGCCCTCACGGTAGGCCGGGTCCTCCCGGTAACCGTGCAGCAGCTTGAGGTACTTGGGCGTCTGGCGCTCCAGCCAGCCCTCGGGCCGGCCGAAATCGGCGAGGCCGTGGCTTCGCGGGTCGACGAGGGCGAGCCGGGCGGCGCCGTCGACGAGGGCGAAGGCGACCGAGCGCCGCCACCCGGCGTCCTCGGCGTACCGCCCCGGCAGCCGTCCTCTCGGGGTGAAGCCGTCGATCTTCTCCAGGACGGAGAAGGGCGCGCCGAGGACCTCCTCGTCCAGGACGCTCGCGCGCAGCCGGGGATGGGGCACGTCGGTGCCGGCGAGCGCGGCGAGGACGCGGCTCTCGCGGCGGAAGGCGTCGGAGGCGCCGGAGCGCAGATGGCGGCCGGGGCGGCGCAGGACGAGTTCGGTGCCGTCGGCGCGGCGGAGCGTGAAGAGGAGGTTCTGCGCGCCGCCGGTGAGGGGCTCGAGGGCGGCCACCGGGCCGTCTCCGGGGAGGTCGCCGAGGCCGGGCCAGTCGTTGAGCCGGTCGAGGTCGGCCTTCAGGTCGTGGTCGCTCACCACGTCACCGCCGTTTCCTTGAGGCGGTCCGCGTACCTGGCGCGGGCCGCGGCCAGCCGGGTGGGCAGATGCGCGGAACCGAAGAGCGGGTCGCCGGCGGGCTCCGCATCCTTGAGCAACAGCCGTGCCACGACGTCCTGGTGGGCCTCGGTGGGGCCGTCGGCGACGCCGAGGGTGGGCCCGGAGTGCCACATCCTGGTCAGCGGCAGTTCGTTGGAGACGCCGAGCGCTCCGTGCAGATGGAGGGCGCGGTAGGCGACGTCGACCAGGACCTTCGGGGTGGCGACCTTGACACCGGAGACGTGCAGGCGGGCCCGGCGGGCGTCGGCGCGGTCGCCGGTGCGGTGCGCCTTGTCCATGTGCCAGGCGGCGTGCAGGACCTGTAGGCGGAACTGCTCGATCTGGATCCAGGTGTCGGCGAGCTGGTGGCGTACGGCCTGCTGGTCGGCGAGGGGGCCGCCGCGGGTGCGGCGGGAGGCGATGCGCTCGGTCATCATCTCCAGTGCCTTCCTGCACTGGCCGACGGAGCGCATGGCGTGGTGCAGGCGGCCGCCGCCGAGGCGGGTCTGTGCGATGAGGAAACCGGACCCGGGTTCTCCGAGGAGGTTCTCGGCGGGGACCCGGCAGCCGGTGAAGCGGAGATAGGCGTGCACGCCCTCGCCCAGGGGTTCGCCGCCCATGCCGGTGCCGCGCACCATCTCCATGCCGGGGGTGCCGGCGGGGATCAGGATCATGGAGGCGCCCTGGTGGACGGGGACGTCCGGGTCGGTGACCACCATGGCGATGACGAAGGCGGCCAGCGGGTAGTTGGATGCGAACCACTTCTCCCCGTCGATCACCCACTGTTCCCCGTCCCTGACCGCCCGGCAGGTGAAACCGCCGGGGTCGGCGCCGCCGGTCGGCTCGGTCATCGCGAAGGTGGAGACGATCCGCCCGTCGAGCAGCGGTTCGAGGTACTCCTTGCGCTGTTCCTCGGTGGCGTAGTGGGCGAGGATCTCCGCGTTGCCGGAGTCCGGGGCCTGGGTGCCGAACACCATCGGTGCCCAACTCGACCTGCCCAGGATCTCGTTGAGCAGCCCGAGGTTCACCTGCCCCATGCCCATGCCGCCCAGTGAGGGCGGCAGATGGGCGGCCCACAGCCCCTGCTCGCGCACCTTTCGCTGGAGCGGCCGTACGACCTCCCGGAACACCTCGCTCCGCCGGTCGTAGGGATCGGCGTTGCCCGGAAACAGTACGTCCAGCGGTTCGATCTCCTCGCGGACGAGCGTCGCGGCCCAGTCGAGCTTCTCCTGGAACGCGTCGTCGGTACTGAAGTCCCACATGACGCACCCTCCATCAGAATCGCATTCTGAAATTAGCAGAACGGCATTCTCGCGTCCAGCACCCGGCGTCCGGCACGAGGACCGGGCGCCCGCACCCCGGCGAGCAGGAAGCCGAGCAGGTGCTCGACCTCGGCCGGCCCCGGCACCTCCTCGGTGAACAGCCAGTACTGCAGCGAGGCGACGACCGCGCCGGCCGTGGCCCGTGCGGCGCGCAGCGGATCCGCCGCCCCCAGCTCGGCGGCGGGCCGGGCGAAGAGAGCGGCGAGCGCGTCGACGAGAGCGACGCCGAGATGCCCTGCGTACGGCGGCGCCTGACCGGTGGCGTTGGCGAGGACCGCCCTGGTCCGCCGGGCAAGTTCGGCGTCGGAGGCCTGCCGGACGACGGCGGCGAGCCCGGCCCGCAACTGGGCCTCGGGCCCGTCACCGGCCGCGCGGGCGATCCGGTGGCGCACATACCCGACCACCGTCCGCGCACCCCGCTCGACGACGGCCTCGACCAGGGCGTCCTTGCTGCCGAAGCAGCGGTAGAAGGCGTCGTTGGACGACCCCGCGGCGGTGACGATGTCGGCGACCCGCGGCCGGCGTCCCCCGCTCGCGACCATCAGCGCGAGCCCGGCGTCCAGGAGCGCTTCGGCCTCCCCCGCCCCTCGATGACAGGGCCTCAGAATGCTATTCTGCATAACTGAGAACGATACTCTCATCCGGGAGAACGCTCCAGGAGGCGGCGCGATGGGATACGCGGACGAGCTGTTCGACCTCACCGACCGGGTCGTGGTGGTCACCGGGGGGAGCCGGGGGCTGGGGCGGGCGATGGCGCTCGGCGCGGCCCGCTGCGGCGCGGACGTGGTGGTCGCCAGCCGCAAGTACGAGGTCTGCGCGGCCGTGAGCGAGGAGATCGCGAAGGAGACGGGCCGCGCGGCGCTGCCGTACGCCGTCCACGTGGGCCGCTGGGACGAGCTGCCCGGCCTGGTGGACGCGGTGTACGACCGTTTCGGCCGGCTGGACGCGCTGGTCAACAACGCGGGGATGTCCCCGGTCTACGAGGACCTCACCGCCGTCACGGAGAGGATGTTCGACGCGGTGCTGGACCTCAACCTCAAGGGCCCGTTCCGCCTGTCGGTCCTCGCCGGCGCCCGGATGGCGCAGGCCGGCAAAGGCGCCGTCCTCAACGTCAGCTCGACGGGCTCGGTCCGCCCCCGCCCGGCGATCGTGCCGTACGCGGCGGCGAAGGCGGGCCTCAACGCGCTGACGGAGGGCCTCGCCCACGCCCTCGGCCCGACGGTCCGCGTCAACACCCTGATGTGCGGCCCGTTCGCGACCTGGGCCACCCGTGCCTGGCAGGACGACCCGGAGCAACTCGCCCAGGGCGTCCGCCCGCACGCCCTGCAACGCATCGGCGCCCCGGAGGAGGTGGTGGGCGCGGCCTTGTACCTCCTCTCCGACGCGTCCTCGTACACGACCGGGGCGACCCTGCGGGTGGACGGCGGGATGCCGTAGAGGCGCCTCCCGTCCGTCTGGCATCGTGACCGGAGTGGACGAACCCATCGGCACACAGCACCCCGCGCACCGGATCACGGCCCCCGCGCGAGCCGTGACCGCACTCGAAGCGGCCGTCCCCGGCCTGGCGGAGCACCGGCGGAGCACTCCGGCGGCACCGGACTGGTCCATGATCGAGGCCGCTCTCGGCACCCCTCTACCGGCCGACTTCCGGTTGCTCGCCGAGCTCTACCCGACCTTCGCGGTCGGGGACTTCCTGCACCTCTCGCTGCCCCGGCCCGGGCACGAACTCGCCTGGCTGAGCGGCGTCGACGACGAACTGGCCGTCGTGCGGGACCGGCCGGAGGAGGAGCTGCCGACCGGCCTGCGCCCGCATCCGGCGCCCGGCGGGCTGCTGCCGTGGGCGAGTTCGCACTCCGGTGACGTCTTCCTGTGGACGACGGCGGGCCCCGGGCCGGACTCCTGGCCCGTCACCGTGGCCTCCCGCGACCTCGTGTGGCGGAACTACCACGGTGGCGCGGTCCAGTTCGTGGCGGAGTGGGCGTCCGGCACGCTGGAGGCCTGGGCGCTGCCCGAACTGGGCACCGGGGTGGCCGTGTTCAGGTGAGATCGCCGTGCTCCCCCAGGCGTGGGGGCGGGCCGTAGTGCGGCTCGTGGCCGGGGATGCGGAAGGGGCTGCCCACCAGGCGGTGGGGTCCCGCCCGCACCACCGCGTCCGGGGCCGCCGCCAGCGCCTCCGGGAGGGTGCGCACGGCGGCCGCAGGGACCCGCAGGGGGCGCAGGCGGGTCTCCCAGCCGGTCGCCGTGTCCGCCGCGAGCGCCTTGGTCACGGCGGCCACGACCTCGTCGCGGCGGGCCGCGCGCTCGGCCATCGTGGCGTGGCCCTCGATGCCGGCCTCGGTCGCGAAGGCGTGCCAGAAGGTGTCGTGGGTGATGAAGAGGGCCAGATGGCCTTCGGCGGTGGGGAAGAGCTGGGCGGGGACGTAGTAGGCGTGGGCGCCGCCGAGGCGGCGGGGCGCCCTGCCCTCCTCGAGCCAGGCGGCGGCATGGTAGTTGAGCTGGGAGAGCATGACGTCCCGCAGGGACACCTCGATCTGGCCGCCGCGACCCGACATCACCATCGCCAGCAGGGCCAACGCCCCGGCGAAACCAGCCGAGTTGTCCGCGGAGGAGTAGCCGGGCAGGAGCGGCGGGCCGTCCGGATCGCCGGTCAGCGCGGCGATGCCGGTGGCCGCCTGGACGACGTAGTCGAAGGCCGGGTCGTCGCCCGCCGTCATGCCCCAGCCGGTGAGGGCCACGCAGACCAGCCGTTCGTTGACGGGGCGCAGGGCCTCGTAGGTGAGGCCGAAACGGTGGATCGCGGAGGGCTTGAGGTTGACCAGCAGGGCGTCCGCGTCCCGGACCAGCTCGTGGAGGTGTTCCTGGCCCTTCGCCGTCGCCAGATCCACGCGCACCGAGCGCTTGCCCCGGTTGAGGCTGGCGAAGTAGGCGTCCGAGACCTGGCGGGAGAGGTCGCCGCCGGGTGGTTCGACCTTGGTGACCCGGGCGCCGAGGTCGGCCAGCAGCATGGTGGCGTACGGGCCCGCGAGGATGTGGCCGACCTCCAGGATCCGCAGACCGGCCAGCGGACCGGTCATCGCAGCGCCGCCGCGATCGCCGCCACGGCGTCCCGGGTGCGGAGTTTGGAGGCGACCAGTTCGTCCCGGCCGGTGCCGATCGGGAGCAGCCGGACCGACAGGTCCGTCACCCCGGCGTCCGCGAACCGCCGGAAGCGGGCCTCTATGGCCGTCTCGTCGCCCGCCGCGCACAGGTCGCCGACGTCGCGCGCGTCGCCGTACTCCAGCAGTCGGCGGTAGTTGGGCGAGATCTCGGCCTCGCCGAGGATCCGGTTGGCGCGCTCGCGCGCCGCGTCCGCCTCGTGGGGCGCGCAGAGACAGACGGGGATGCCGGCGACGACGCGCGGGGCCGGCCGGCCCGCCGCCTCGGCCGCCTTCGTGATCGTCGGGACCACATGGCCGGCGACGGCCCGCTCGTCCGCCATCCACAGCACCGTGCCGTCGCTCCGCTCCCCCGCGATCCTCAGCATCACCGGGCCGAGCGCCGCCATCAGCACCGGGAGAGGTGCGACGGGGGCGATGCCCAGCGGGTTGTGCACCCGGAAGAACTCGTTCTCCACGTCCACCGAACCCGCGCCGCTCACCGCCTTGTCGAGCACCTCCAGATACGCACGGGTGTACGCGGCCGGCTTCTCGTACGGGAGGCCCAGCATGTCGCGCACGATCCAGTGGTGCGAGGCGCCGACGCCCAGCGCGAGCCGGCCGCCCGCCGCCGCGTGCGCCGACAGGGCCTGGCGGGCCAGGGCGATCGGGTGCTGGGCGTGCACGGGGACGACCGCCGTGCCGAGTTCGATCCGCGAAGTGGCCTGCCCCATCAGGGAGACGGCGGTCAGCGCGTCGAAGTCGGTCGGCACCTGCGGCACCCACACCGTGTCGAAGCCCGCCTCCTCGGCCCAGCGGGCGTCGTCGGCCATCCGCGCCGCCTTGTGCGCGGCGTCGCCCCGCTCGGGGCCGCTCATCACTCCGACTCGCATGTCACTCCAGTCCTCCCGGTCCTGCGGTGAGCGCGCGGATGTCCGCGACGATGGCGTCGAGCGGTGTTCCGGTCGGGTACACGGCGGCGGCCCCGGCCTCCCGCAGCCTCGGTACGTCCCCCGCCGGGATGGTGCCGCCGACCACCACCGGGATGTCGTCGGCGCCGGCCGCCCGCAGCGCCTCGACGGTGCGCCGGGTCAGGGCCAGATGCGCACCGGACAGGATCGACAGCCCGACCAGCGCCACGTCCTCCTGTACGGCGGTGGCGGCGATGTCGTCGACCCGGCGCCGGATGCCGGTGAAGACGACCTCGAACCCGGCGTCGCGCAGCCCGCGGGCGACGAGTTTGGCCCCGCGGTCGTGGCCGTCGAGACCGGGCTTGGCGACGAGGACGCGAACGGGCATCAGAACACCACCGGTTGCCGGAACTCGCCCCACACCTCGCGCAGCGCGCCCGCCATCTCCCCCACCGTGCAGTAGGAGTCGGCGCAGTCGATCAGGGGCTCCATCAGGTTGACGTCTCCTTCGGCGGCGCGCTGCAACGCCGCCAGGCGCATGCGCACTTCGGCCGCGCTGCGTTCCGCCTTCACCCGCGCGAGCCGCTTCAGCTGCCGTTCGCGGCCCTCGGCGTCCAGTTCGTAGGCGGCGAGGCCGGGCGGCGGCTCGTCGGCCGTGAACCGGTTGACGCCCACGACCGGCCGCTCCCCCGAGGCGACGGCCTGGTGCAGCCGCCAGGCCTCGTCGGCGATCAGGGTCTGCAGATAGCCGTCCTCGATGCAGCGGACCATGCCGCCGTGCGCCTCCAGGTCGGCCATGACCCGCTCGACGCGCTCCTCGGTGGCGTCGGTGAGCGCCTCGACGAAGTACGAGCCGCCGAGCGGGTCGGCGACCTTGGTCACGCCCGTCTCGTGGGCGAGGATCTGCTGGGTGCGCAGGGCGAGCGTGGCGGACTCCTCGCTGGGCAGCGCGAACGGCTCGTCCCAGGCGGCGGTGAACATCGACTGCACCCCGCCGAGCACGGAGGCGAGGGCCTCGTAGGCGACGCGGACGGTGTTGTTGCGGGCCTGCGGCGCGTACAGCGAGGCGCCGCCCGCCACGCAGCCGAACCGGAACATGCACGCCTTGTCGGTCCTCGCGCCGAACCGCTCCCGGACAATGGTCGCCCAACGCCTGCGCCCCGCACGGTACTTGGCGATCTCCTCGAAGAACTCGCCGTGGGTGTAGAAGAAGAAGGAGATCTGCGGCGCGAACTCGTCGATCGTCATGCGTCCGCGTTCGAGGACGGTCTCGCAGTACGTCACGCCGTCGGCGAGCGTGAAGGCCATCTCCTGTACCGCGGTGGCGCCCGCGTCACGGAAGTGGGCGCCGGCGACGGAGATCGCGTTGAAGCGGGGCACCTCGGCGGCGCAGAACTCGATGGTGTCGGCGATGAGGCGCAGCGAGGGCTCGGGCGGCCAGATCCAGGTGCCCCGGGAGGCGTACTCCTTCAGGATGTCGTTCTGGATGGTGCCGGTGAGCTTCGCGCGCGGGATGCCGCGTTTCCCGGCGGCGGCGACGTGGAGGGCGAGCAGGATCGCCGCCGTGCCGTTGATGGTGAAGCTGGTGCTGACGCGGTCCAGCGGGATGGCGTCGAAGAGGATCTCGGCGTCCGCGAGGGTGTCGACGGCGACGCCGACGCGGCCGACCTCGTCGGCGTACTCGGGGTCGTCGGAGTCGTAGCCGCACTGGGTGGGCAGGTCGAGCGCGACCGACAGGCCGGTGCCGCCCTGGTCGAGGAGGTAGCGGTAGCGGCGGTTGGACTCCTCCGGGGTGCCGAAGCCGGAGTACTGGCGCAGGGTCCAGGTGCGGCCTCGGTAGCCGGTGGGGTAGTTGCCGCGCGTGAAGGGGAAGTCGCCGGGGCCGGGGGGTTCGGAGCGGCGGTCGGCGGGGCCGTAGACCGGCTTGAGCGGGATGCCTGAGGCGGTGCGGGGGTCGTCGGTCATGACAGCTGGTCCTTCATCACCTTGCCGGTGGCGTTCAGCGGCAGTTCGGCGCGGAACTCGATCCGCCGGGGCACCTTGAAGCCGGCCATGCGCTCCTTCGCCCAGGCGATCAGCTCGGCCTCGGTGACCGCGCCGCGCGCCACCACGAAGGCCTTGCCGACCTGCCCCAGCCGCTCGTCGGGCACGCCGATCACGGCGGCCCGGGCGACCGCGGGGTGCCTCAGCAGAAAGCCCTCGATCTCGGCCGGGTAGGCGTTGAAGCCGCCGACGACGAACATGTCCTTCTTGCGGCCGACGATCCTGAGACGGCCCTCGTCGTCCAGTTCGCCCAGGTCGCCGGTGTGCAGCCAGCCGTCGGCGTCGATCGCCTCGGCGGTGGCGGCGGGGTCGTCGAGGTAGCCGCGCATCACGCCGTACCCCTTCACGAGGACCTCTTTGTCGTCCGCGACCCGGATCTCGAAGCCCTCGCAGGGGCGGCCGACGGTGGTGGCGACGGCCTCGTGGGGGTCGCCGGGGCGGGAGGCGGTGACGGTGCCGGCCTCGGTGAGGCCGTACCCGGTCATGAGGTGGCGGAAGGGCAGTTCGGTGGTGATCCGGCGGACCAGTTCGACGGGGATGTCGGCGGAGCCGGTCACCGCGACCCGCAGCGAGGAGAGGTCCCGTCCGCCAGCCGCCTCGAGGAGGGAGTGGTACAGAGTGGGCGGCCCCGGCAGGACCGTCACCCGTTCCTTCTCCACCAGCTCCAGCACCCGCCCGACGTCGAACACCGCCAGCGGCAGCACGGTCGCGCCGCGGATCAGGGAGGCGACGAGCCCCGCCTTGTAGCCGAAGATGTGGAAGAACGGGTTGACGATCAGATAGCGGTCCCCGGCGCGGAGTCGGGCGAGGTCGCACCACTCCGCGTAGAGCCGCAGGGTCTGGCCGTGGGTGGTCATCACACCCTTGGGGCGGCCGGTCGTACCGGAGGTGAAGATGATGTCGGCCAGGTCGTCCGGACCGACCCTTCGCTCCAGAGGGTCGCCCGAGCCGAGGAACCCGTCCTCGTGCAGGTCGATCACGGGGATCCCGGGCGGGCCGGTGAACTCCCGATCCAGGAAGCCGTTCCGGACGAGCAGCAGCTTCGCGCCGCTGCGGACGACGATGTCGTGGGCCTCCTCGTCCCTGAACCGGGTGTTGACCGGCACGAGGACCCCGCCGGCCGTGAGCAGGCCGAAGGCGGCGACGATCCACTCGGCCGAGTTGGGCGCCCACAGCGCTACCCGGTCACCGGGGCCGACGCCCGCCGCGGCGAACGCCCCCGCGGTGCGCCGGACCCGGTCGGCCAGCTCGGTGAAGGTGAGGCGGACGTCGCCGTCGACGACGGCCTCGGCGGCGCCGAACCGCTCACCGGCGTCGCGCACCAGCTCGGGGATGCTCTGCCAGCGCACGGTCGTGGTCATCCGTCGATCAGCCGGGCCAGGTTGCCGCCCATGACCTTCGCCTTGTCCTCCTCGGACAGCTTCACCAGGTGGTCCACGTAGGTGACGGGGTCGGCGAGGCCCTCGGGGTGGGGGTAGTCGGAGCCGAACAGGACGCGCTCGATGCCGATGAGGTCGCCGAGGGCGGCCATGTCCTCCTCCCAGAACGGGCTGATGTGGATGTTCCGCCTGAAGACCTGCACGGGGTCCTCCCGGAACTCGTGCGGCATCTTCTTGTACACGTCGGCCAGGCGGCCGAGCACCGGCTCCACCCAGGAGGCGCCGTTCTCGATGACGGCGACCTTCAGCTCGGGGAAGCGGGAGAGCGCGCCGTGGCAGATCAGCGAGGTGACCGCGTCCTCGATCGGCCGCCACTCGTTGACCTGCCGGAACGCGTTGGGCTTGAAGGGGAGGAACTCGCGCCGGTTGCCCTCCCAGTCGTTCGCGTATCTCGCGTAGCCGGAGTCGGAGGAGTGGAAGGCGACGAGCACGCCGGTCTCCACCACCCGCTTCCAGAACGGGTCGAACTCGGGGAGGGCGAAGGAGCGGGTGCCGCCGAAGCCGGGAACGGGCGCCGGGCGGATCAGGATCGCGCGGGCGCCGCGCTCCACCACCCAGTTCAGCTCGGCGACCGCCTTCTCCACGATCGGCAGGGTGATCACGGGGACGGTGAAGATGCGGTCCTTGAAGGCGAAGCCCCAGGTCTCGTGGAGCCACTGGTTGAGGGCGTGGACGACCGCGTGGATCAGCTCCGGGTCGTCCTTCATCCGCTCCTCGATGAGGCTCGCGAGGGTGGGGAACATCAGGCTGCGCCGGATGCCGAGTTCGTCCATCAGCGCGAGACGCGGGGCCGGTTCGCGGAAGGCCGGGATCGAGCGCATCGGTTCGCCGAAGATCTCCCGGCGGGTCTTTCCGGTCGGGTTGCCCACCTTGAAGTACTCCTCCATGGCGCCGGGGCGGGCGACCACGTCGAAGGTGGGGTTCGGGATGTACTCGCTGATCTGCCCGCGGATCGCGATCTTCGTGCGGCCGCGGACGTTCACGTACTCGATCGCCCCGTCGTACTCCTCGGGGAGGTACCTGGTGAGCGCTTCCTGCGTCTCGTAGAGGTGGTTGTCCGCGTCGAACAGCGCATACGCGACGTCGCGAGAGGGCATGAAAGATCCTCCTTCACCAATCGCGAGAATCGTATTCTCACTTGAGGGGAGTGGCAATGCCGACACCGTCGGCGATGCGGTCGCGGAGCACGAACTTCTTGACCTTGCCGCTGGGGGTACGCGGGAGGTCGTCCACCGCGTGCACCTCCTCGGGCCACTTCTGACGGGCCAGACCGGCCCGTTCGAAGTGCAGCCGCAGCTCGGCGAGAAGGGGCGGCGACCAGCCGGGGAGCATCCGCAGCACGGCCGCGACCCGCTCCCCGAGTCGCGGGTCCGGGGCGGCGACCACCGCGGCCTCCGCGACCCCGGGCAGGCCGAGCAGCACCTCCTCGACCTCCAGCGCGCTGATGTTCTCGCCGCCGCGGATGACGACGTCCGCCTTGCGGTCGGTGATCGACAGCCAGCGGTCCGAGTCGAGGACACCGATGTCTCCGGTGCGGTACCAGCCGTCCGCGTCGAAGGCGGCGGCGGTGAGGGCGGGGTCGGTGTAGCCGAGGCAGAGGTCGGGCCCCCGGGTGAGGATCTCGCCGTCCTCGGCGATCCTCAACTCCACTCCGGGCAGCGGGAGTCCGTCGGTGTGCAGGCGTTTGACCGCCGGTCCGTCGTACGGGGTGCAGGTCACGGAGGGATGCTCGGTGGAACCGTACGCCCTGAACACCCGGATGCCCAGGGACTCCAGACGGGTCGTCACGGCGGAGGCCACGGAGGCCCCGCCCAGGCCGGCATACCGCAGGTGGGCGATGTGCTCGGGGGTGCAGTCCGAGTGGTCGAGCAGGCTCGTCATGTAGTACGTCGCCCCGCCGCCGACGGTCAGCCCCTCGCCCTTCATCAGCGCGAGCGCCCGCGCCGGGTTCCAGGTGTCGCCCAGGTTGACCGGGGTGGCGTCGAGGACGGGGATGAGGAAGGCGTTGACCATGCCGATGAAGTGGCCGACGGGCGCGACCGTGAACTGGCGGCCGCGGTCCGGCGGGTAGCTCGCGGCCAGCTGACGGGTCTCGAAGCCGAGGGTGCGATGGCTGTGGATCACGCCCTTGGGGTCGCGGGTGGTGCCGGAGGTGAAGGCGATCAGCGCGGGTGCGTCCGGGTCCACAGGGAGGGTGCCGGCCAGCGGTTCGGCGGCGAGCAGATCGTCGAAGTCGCGTCCGACCACGCCCACGACGGGGACCGAGGCGCACAGTTCGGGCCGGAACGTGAGGCGACCGAAGCGTTCGGCGGCGAAGAAGGCCTTGGGGCGGGTGGCCTCGACGATGTGGCGGATCTCCTTCGGGCCGTAGAAGTGCACGACCGGGACGACCACCGCGCCCAGGAAGGCCGAGGCCCAGAAGACGGCCGCCGCCTCCATCCAGTTGGGCAGTTGCATCGCCACCACGTCGCCGGCGCCGACGCCGCGCACCCGCAGCCCGGCGGCGAGCCGCCGGGCCACCCGCTCGACCTGGGCGAACGTGCCGGAGAAGGGCCGCACCTCGGAGTGGACGCGGAACTCCGTGTCCCCCGCCGCGGCGAGCCCCCGCGTCAGCAGGTCTCCGAGGGTCTCCCGCGTCCACCACCCCTCGGCCTCATAGCGCTTGACGAGCCCGGACGGCACCGACCGCAGGGCGCCGGAAGGAAACGTCGGCATGACAGAGATCGCCTCCTCTAAGCACGAGAATTGCACTCTCGCACAGCGAGAAGGTAACTTCCATACATGTCACGCGACCACGGCTTCCATCCGGTGCGGATCACCCGGATCGTCGACGAGACGCCGGATGTGCGCACGTTCACCCTCGATACGGAATTCCCCTACCGGGCGGGGCAGTTCATGACGTTCCGGGTACGGGGCACACTGCGCAGCTACTCGATGTCGAGCTGCCCCGACACCGACGGCGAGCTGCGCGTGACCGTCAAGCGGGTGCCGGGCGGGCTGGTGTCGGGCTGGATGCACGAGCAACTGCGCCCCGGGGACGTCCTGGAGGCCACCCGGCCGAGCGGCTCCTTCTGCCTCCGCGAGGACGCGGGCGGGCGCCCGCTCGTCGCCTACGCCGGGGGCAGCGGGATCACACCGGTGTTCTCCCTGGTCAAGAGCGCTCTCGCCACGACCGGGCGACCCGTCCGGCTGCTGACCGCCCACCGCAGCGCTGCCGACGCGATCTTCAGCGGCGAGCTGGACGCCCTCGCGGCCGGCCGCCCCGGACGGCTCCGGCTGCACCACCACCTCGACGACCGGGACGGTCTGGTGGATGCGGCGAGCGTCCTGGAGCTGGCCGGCGGACCGGCGGACTTCTATCTCTGCGGGCCGGAGCCGTTCATGGCGCTGGTCGAGGAGACACTGTCCGCGCACGGGGTCGCCGAGGAGCGGATCTTCGTGGAGCGGTTCACGCCGTCGAACGGCACGGCTCCGGCCCCGGCCGCGCGCCCCGCCGAGGGCACCGTCACCGTCGTTCTGCGAGGTCAGCGGCGTTCCGTGCCGCAGCGGTCCGGGGAGACCCTGCTGCAGAGCGCTCGCCGGGCGGGCTTCACGCCGCCCTTCTCCTGCGAATCCGGCGACTGCGCCACCTGCATGGCCCGGCTCACCGCGGGGGAAGCAAAGATGCGGGTGAACAACGCCCTCGACGCCGACGAAGTCGCCGAGGGACACGTGCTCACCTGCCAGGCCGAGCCGAGCACCACTGACGTGACGGTGGAGTACGAGGACTGACATGGTTGAGCTGGAGCTGGAGGACGGGCTCGCCGTCGTCACGATCGACCGGCCGCAGGCCCGCAACGCCATCGACCTGGGCACCATGGCCGAGTTGGAGAAGGCCCTGGACGCCGCCGCGGGCGCGCTCGCGCTCGCGGTGACCGGGGCGGGCGAGAAGGCGTTCGTGTCCGGCGGTGACCTGAAGGAGCTGGCACGGCTGCGCACCGAGCCGGAGGCGGCGGAGATGGCGCTCAGGATGCGGGCCGTCTGCGACCGTGTCGCCGCCTTCCCCGGTCCGGTCGTCGCCGCGCTGAACGGGCACGCGCTGGGCGGCGGCGCGGAGGTGGCGGTCGCCGCCGATCTGCGGATCGCCGCCGAGGACGTCCGGATCGGCTTCAACCAGTCCCGGCTGGCGATCGTGCCCGCCTGGGGCGGCGCCGAGCGGCTGGCCCGGCTGGTGGGTCCGGGGCGGGCGATGCTGCTGGCCGGCACCGGCCGGGTGCTGGACGCGGCCGAGGCCGAGCGGCTCGGGCTGGTCGACCTCGTGCTGCCGCGCGCCGGATTCGTGGGCGCCTGGCGGGAGGTGGCGCGCAGTCTCGCCACCGCGCAGGCCCGTGAGATCAAGAACCTGACCACCCGCACCAGGACACCGGAGGAGGCCGCCGCGGCCTTCGCCCGGCTGTGGGTGGCCGACGAGCACTGGGAAGCGGCCGAGAGGGTGATGTCCCGTGGCAAGTGAAGTCCGCGTCGAGGAAGGTCCGTTCGGGCTGGAGGTCCGTCCGGTGGGGACGGCGGTGGAGCAGACGGTGCTCTATCTGCACGGGGACCCGCGGCTCGCGGGCACCCCGCAGGACGCCCTGCCCACCGCACGAGAGCTGGCTCGCACCACCGGGTACGCGGTGCTCTGCGCCCGCTACCGCCCCCGGTTCCCGCAGGCCCTCGAGGACGTGTACGCCGCCTGGGAGCACTGCCGGGCCCGGGGCGGCGCGGTGGCGGTGGCCGGCAAGCGGCTTGGCGGGGCGCTGGCCGCCGGTCTGCTGCTGCGGCTGCGCGACGAGGGCGCGACTCAGCCCACCTGCGCGGTGCTCGCCTCGCCCCTGCTGGACTTCACCCTGGACGCCCCGAGCCTGCTGCTGAACGCGGCCGCCGACCGCACGGTCGACGCGGAGTCGCTGCCGGTGCGGGCGGCCGCCTACGCCGGGTCCGCCGCGCGCACGAACCCCCTCCTCAGTCCGCTGCACGGCAATCTGCACGGCCTGCCCCCGATCCAGCTGCACGCGGCCGGCACGGAGGTGCTCCTCGACGACGCCCTGTCGTTCGCGACGCGGGCGGCGCACTCGGGGGTGGCGGTGGACCTGCGGATCTACGAGGACGCGTCGGCGCTGGGGACGCGGCAGGTGGGGACGATGGCGGAGTTCCTGCGGCTGTGGTGCTGGTCGGGTAGCTACAGCCCGTCCGGACTCTGACCCTCCGGCCCGCCGGCCCCGGGCCCTCCGCACGACGCCCCCGGACCGCCGGTCGGGGGCGTCGTCATTCCCAGACCACGACGCTGCGCCGCACCGGCACCGTGGAGGCGTCCACGGCGAACAGCTCCGGCGAGTGGTCACGGATGCGTTCGATGTCGTCGAACACGGCCCGCAGATGGCTGCGCATGGCGGTGCGGGCGCGTGTCGTGTCGCCGCCGACGACCGCGTCGAAGATCTCGCGGTGCTGGGCGGCGAACGCGGCCGGGGAGGCGTTCTCGTGGAGGCCGAGGCGCCGGGCCCGGTCCAGGTGCCCCTTGGCGGCGGCCACCGTGGTCCAGACCTCGCCGTGGCCGCTCAGCCGCATCAGGCCTTGGTGGAAGGCCTCGTCCAGTTCGAAGAACTCCTCCAGGCCGAGACCGGCGCGCCGCTGGCGTTCCAGGTTGTCCCGCAGCTCCGCGACCACCGTGTCGTCGAGCCGCGCGGGCAGATCCTCCAGTGAGGCCAGCTCCACCGCCTCGCGCAGGAACTGCGCGTCGGCGACCCGCGCCGGGTCGACCCGGGACACGAACGACCCGATCTTCGGGAACACCTGCACCAGGCCCTCCTGGCCCAGCAGGATCAGGCTCTCCCGCACCGGTGTGCGGCTCACCCCCAGCGACGCGGCGAGTTCGTTCTCCGAGAGGGCCGCCCCCGGGGCCAGCTCGAGGGTCAGGACCATCTGGCGGAGCTTCAGATAGATGGCGTGCCGGCTGGTCCGCCCGTTCGTGTGAGCCATGCACACATCGTACGCGGCACCGCAGCACAAGTATTGCAACGCTTCACGACAGATGCTTGTATACAAGTACTTCGCGACCGATCTCGCGGAGGAGCTGTCGCGAGCAAGGAGCCGCTGTGCCCAAGATCGAGCGCGCGGAGGTGTTCGTCGCCTCCCCCGGGCGCACCTTCGTCACCCTGCGCATCACCACCTCGGACGGCGTCACCGGCCTGGGCGACGCCACCCTCAACGGCCGCGAGCTGGCCGTGGCGAGCTATCTGCGCGACCACGTCGTGCCCCTGCTGATCGGCCGGGACGCCGCGCGCATCGAGGACATGTGGCAGTACCTCTACAAGGGCGCCTACTGGCGGCGCGGGCCGGTCACCATGACCGCGATCTCAGCCGTCGACACCGCCCTGTGGGACATCAAGGGCAAGACGGCCGGCCTGCCCCTCTACCAGCTCCTCGGCGGCCGCTCCCGGGACGGCGTCCTGGTCTACTCGCACGCCAGCGGCACCGACGTGCCGTCACTCCTCGACGACGTCGAGCGCTGGCTGGAACTCGGCTACAAGGCGGTACGGGCACAGGCCGCCGTCCCCGGTGTCGGGGGGACGTACGGCGTGCGCAAGGGCACCGTCTACGAGCCGGCCGCGACCGACCTCCCGGACGAGCAGCCCTGGGACACCGAGGCCTACCTCGGCTTCGCGCCCTCCTACCTGGAGGCCGTGCGGGAGCGGTTCGGCTTCGGCTTCCATCTGCTGCACGACGTGCACCACCGGCTGACCCCGATCGAGGCGGCGCGGTTCGGCAAGAGCGTCGAGGGCTGCCGGCTGTTCTGGATGGAGGACCCCACCCCGGCCGAGAACCAGGAGGCGTTCCGGCTCATCCGCGAGCACACCACCACACCGATCGCCGTCGGCGAGGTGATGAACTCGATCTGGGACGTCCAGCACCTGATCACCAACCAGCTCATCGACTACGTCCGCACCACCGTGGTCCACGCGGGCGGCATCACCCACCTGCGGCGGATCTTCGACCTCGCCGCGCTCCACCAGGTGCGCACCGGCTCCCACGGCGCGACCGACCTCTCCCCCGTCAGCATGGCCGCCGCCGTCCACCTGGACATCGCCGTGCCGAACTTCGGCATCCAGGAGTACATGGGCCATCCCGCCGAGACCGCCGAGGTGTTCCGGACCGGCGTCACCCTCGCCGACGGCATGCTGCACCCCGGCGAGCAGCCAGGACTCGGCGTCGAATACGACGAGAAGGCCGCCGAGCGCTTCCCCTACCAGCGGCGCTACCTCCCGGTCGCGCGCCGCCTCGACGGGTCGGTGCACGACTGGTGAGCGGCGTGTTGAGTCGTACGACGGCCCCGGCGCTCGCCCCCGGACTGCGCCCGCTGGTCGATCCGGCCGAACTGCGCACCCGCGTCCTCCACTTCGGGCTCGGCGCCTTCCACCGCGCGCACCAGGCGGTCTACACCGAGGAGGCGGCCGCCCTGTCCGGTGAGCCGTGGGGCATCACGGCGGTCGCGCCCCGGTCGGCTTCGACCGTACGCGCCCTGCGGGAGCAGGACTGTCTGTACTCGCTCACCGAACGCCGGCCGGACGGCGACCGGTGCCGGGTCGTCGGGTCGGTGGTCGGCGCGCTGACCATGGGGCCGGACGCCGAGGCGGTCGACGCGCTGCTCGCGGACCCCTCGGTGACGGTGGTGACCCTGACCGTGACGGAGAAGGGTTACCGACGCCCGCCGTTCACGCCGGTGATCAGGCGGCTGGCCACCGGACTCGCCGCCCGGATGCACGCGGGAGCGCCCCCGATCAGCGTCCTGTCCTGCGACAACATGGCGGACAACGGCGCCGTGCTGGGCCGGGTCGTCCAGGACTTCGTCCAGGCGTCCGACTGGCCGGACCGCGCGGAGGTGCTGCGCCGGATGGCCGAGGCCGTCGCCTTCCCCGCGACGGTCGTGGACCGGATCGTGCCCGCGGTGACCGACGCCGACCGGGCCGGGGCCCGCGCCGCCCTCGGAGTCGAGGACGCCCTGCCCGTCACCGCCGAGCCGTACCGGCAGTGGGTCCTCGAGGACTCCTTCGCCGCGCCCCGTCCGCCCTGGGAGAAGGCCGGCGCGCTGTTCGTGCCGAGCGTGACGCCGTACCAGCTCACCAAGCTCCGCCTGCTGAACGGTTCCCACTCGGCTCTCGCCTACGTCGGCATGGCCGCGAGACTCACCACGATCGCCGAGACCATGGCGGCCGACTGGGGCGAGCCACTGGTGCGGGCACTGTGCGCGGAGGTCGCGCCCACGCTCCCCGCGGGCGGCCCCGATCCGGTCGCCTACGCCGACGATCTCGTCGCCCGTTTCCGCAATCCCGCGATGCGGCACCTGCTGCGCCAGATCGGCACCGACGGATCACTGAAGATCCCGGAGCGCTGGCTGCCCGCCCTGCGCGAACTGCGCGGCCGCGGCACACGCACGCCGATGCTCGAACTGGCGCTCGCGGCCTGGGTGTTGACGTCCGGCAAGCCGGTGCACGCCCTGCTCGCCGAGGTGGGCGCCGCGGACCTCGCCGAGGACGACGCCCTCACCGCCGGCGTCACGGACCGGCTCCCCGCTCTGCGCGCCGGCCGCGTCGAGCTCTGAACACCCGCTCGAACAATGGAGTTCACGATGAAGGACAGCGTCGTAGCCGCTGAGCAGACGCCATCCACGCAACGCGGCACCAGCGATCTGGCCCGGGCCGCCGTCTCGGGCTGGCTGGGCACGGCCATGGAGTTCATGGACTTCCAGCTCTACTCGCTGGCCGCCGCGATCGTCTTCAACAAGATCTTCTTCCCTGACGTCAGCCCGGCCATCGGGCTGATCGCGGCGATGGCCACCTACGGCGTCGGGTACGTCGCCCGGCTCGCCGGGGCCGTCTACTTCGGCCGGATGGGCGACCGGATCGGCCGCAAGAAGGTCCTCTACCTGACCATCCTGCTGATGGGCGCCTCCACCACCCTCATCGGTGCGCTGCCGGCCTACGGCGCGATCGGCATCCTCGCCCCGGTCCTGCTCGTCGCGCTGCGGCTGGTCCAGGGCTTCGGCGCGGGTGCCGAGATCGCCGGCGCGACCGTGCTGCTCGCCGAGTACGCACCCGTCCGGCGGCGCGGTCTGGTCTCCTCGCTGGTGTCGCTCGGCACCAACTCCGGGACGCTGGCCGCCTCCGGGCTGTGGGCGGTGCTGCTCGCCGTGCTCAGCGAGGACCAACTGCTGTCCTGGGGCTGGCGATTGCCCTTCCTGCTGAGCTTCGTGCTGATGCTGTTCGCGTTCTGGCTGCGCCGCGGTCTCAAGGAGAGCCCGGTCTTCGAGGAGCGCCCCGACGTCGTCGACGGCGTGGCGCTGGACAAGGACGAGGTCGAGTCGGTGATCGCCGCGTCCGGCGAACCCGAGGGCGGTGTGCTGGCGGCCGGTGTCCGGCAGCGCAAGGGCAAGGCGTTCTTCCTCGCGCTGGGACTGCGCTTCGGCCAGGCCGGCAACTCCGGCCTCGTGCAGACGTTCCTCGTCGGCTACATCGCCACCAACCTGGCGGTCGGCCGGTCCGTCCCCACGGACGCGATCGTGTACGGCTCGCTGCTGGGCTTCGTCACCGTGCCTCTGGTGGGCCTGCTCGGCGACCGCTTCGGACGCCGGGCGCTGTATCTCGCGCTCACCGCGCTGACCGTCGTGCTCGCCTTCCCGGTGCTGCTCCTGATCACCTCCGGTTCGACCCCCGGCGTGATGCTCGGCATGGTCGTCGGTCTGAACGTCGGCGTGCTCGGTCTGTTCTCCCTGGAGAGCGTCACGATGGCGGAACTCTTCGGCTCCCGCACCCGGTTCACCCAACTGGCGCTCGCCAAGGAGATCGGCGGCATCCTCGCCACCGCGATCGGCCCGGTCCTCGCGGCCACGCTCACGGCCGCCACCGACAGCTGGTGGCCCATCGCCGCGATGCTCGTCGTGTACTCACTCATCACCTTCGTCAGCGCGCTGCTCGCGCCCGAGACCCGCGGACGCGATCTCGTCCGGCTGGAGGACGCCGTATGAGGGCGGTCGTCGTGCACGGCCCCGGTGACGTACGCATCGACGAACGGGCCCGGCCGGTACCGGGCCCCGGCGAGGTGCTGCTGGCCATGGAGTGGGGCGGGATCTGCGGATCCGACATCGCGTACTGGCGCAGAGGCGCCTCCGGCACGGCCGCGCTCGCCCATCCCCTGGTCCTCGGGCACGAGGTCGCGGGCCGGATCGCCGAACTGGGCGACGGGGTCACCGGATTCGGCGAGGGACAGGCCGTGACCGTCCACCCGGCCGAGCTCGTCGGCGACCGCGTCCTGCCCTCGCGGATCGCCGGCCGCACCAACCTCCACCCGCGCGTCCGCTACTTCGGCTCGGCGGCCTTCGACCCGCACACCGACGGCGGGTTCAGCGAGTTCCGGACGGTGCCCGCGGCCCAGCTCAGGCCGCTGCCGGCCGGGGTCGGCACCGAACAGGGCGCGCTCGCCGAGCCGTTCGCGGTCGCCCTGCACGCCGTGGGCCGGGTGCCCGACCTGCGCGGCCGTACGGTCCTCGTCAACGGCTGCGGCCCGATCGGCTCGCTGGTCGTGGCCGCCGCACGGCTGCGCGGCGCGGGCACGGTCGTCGCCACCGATCTGGCGGCGTCGTCCCTCTCCGTCGCCAAGGCGATGGGCGCCGACGAGACCCGCGACCTCTCGGCCGGCGCGGGACTGCCGGACGACGTGGACGTGGTCTTCGAGGCGTCCGGCGCCCCGGCCGCGCTCGGACCGGTGCTGCGCGCCGCGGCCCGGGGCGGCACCGTCGTCCAGGTCGGCAACCTGCCCGGCACCGCCGCCCCCGCGGTCCTCGGCGACCTGGTGACCAGGGAGATCACCTGGATCGGCTCGTACCGGTTCGTCGAGGAGATCGACGAGGCGCTGGGCGCCCTCGGGGACGGTCTCGACATCGGTCCGCTGATCACCCACCGCTTCCCGCTGGAGCGGGCCGAGGAGGCCCTCGCCGTGGCCGCCGACCCGTCGAGCGGGAGCAGCAAGGTCATGCTGCGGCTGGCCCCGGAAGCATAGGAGTTCCTTTCGTGTCGGTCCCTTCGCGTGCCGCCGATGTCGTGTGCGTCGGCGAGACGATGGTCGTCCTCAGTCCGTCGGACGACCGTCCGCTCGCCGAGCAGTCCGCGCTCGGCATGGCGATCGGCGGCGCCGAGTCCAACGTCGCCTGCGGGCTGGCCGGGCTCGGGCACCGTGCCGCCTGGCTGAGCCGCCTCGGCGACGATCCGTTCGCCCGGCGCATCCTGGCCGAACTCACCGCGCGGGGCGTGGACGTGAGCGCCGTGGAGACCGACCCCGAGCGTCCGACCGCGGTCTACTTCAAGGCTCCGGGACCGGACGGCACCCGAACGCACTACTACCGCGGCGGATCGGCCGCGACCGCGATGGGACCGCACCTGGCCCGGCATCCCGCGCTGCGCGGGGCCAGGATCGTGCATCTGTCGGGCGTCGCCGCGGCCCTCTCCGACAGTTGCGCCCGGCTGCTGGAGACACTCCTCGCCCGGCGGGGGCCGCGGCCGCTCGTCTCCTTCGACGTGAACCACCGCCCCGCGCTCTGGCACGGCGGCGACGCCGCCCGCAGCCTGCTCGCGCTCGCCCGTGCCGCGGACCTCGTGTTCGTGGGCCGCGACGAGGCCGAGGAGTTGTGGGACACCGCCCACCCGGACGGCATCGCGGACCTGCTCGCCCCCGCGCCCGTCGTGGTCGTCAAGGACGCCGAGCACGGGGCGACCTCGTACGCCGGCGGAGTGCGGACGTTCGTGGCCTCGCCGATCACCGAGGTGGTCGAACCGGTCGGAGCGGGCGACGCGTTCGCCGCCGGCTATCTGGCCGGTGTCCTCGAGGGCCGGGACGAGCGCTCCCGGCTCCGTCTGGGCCACCTGGCGGCCGGCGCAGCGCTGCGCACGAGGGACGACGTGCCGGTGATGCCGCCGCGCGCGGAGACCGACCGCTGCCTCGCCCTGAGCCAGGACGCCTGGGCCGCCCTGACACCCCGTTGAGAACCCCACCGAGAACCCCACCGAGAACCCCACCGCATCAGGAGAACCGTGCACCCCGACTTCCTCTCCCGGCTGACGAAGGACCGAGTGATCGCGGTCGTCCGCGCACCGCACATCCCCGACGCGGCGGCGCTCTGCGCGGCTCTGCGGGCCGGGGGCGTCCGCTGGATCGAGTTCACCCGCACCACGCCGTCCCTCGCCGCGCATCTGCGCCGGGCGGTCGCCGAGGACGGCACCGGGGTGGGCGCGGGCACGGTGATGACCGCCGCGCAGGCCCGGGAGCTGATCGACGCGGGTGCCGGGTACCTCGTCACCCCCGGCTGCCGTCCGGAGGTGGCGGAGACGGCGGCGGCCGCCGGAGTGCCGGTGGTGCTGGGCGCGCTCACCCCGACGGAGGTCGGCCGGGCGGTGGATCTCGGCGCCGACGCGGTGAAGATCTTCCCCGCGCGCGCCTTCGGGCCCGGGTACCTCCGCGATCTGGCGGGCCCGTTCCCGGAGGTGCCGCTGGTGGCTTCCGGAGGCGTCGACGCGGACAACGCCGCCGGTTTCCTGCGCGCCGGAGCACGTGCGGTGTGCGCCGGCTCCCAGGTCGTCGCGCCTTCCGTGGTGGCCGCCGCGGACTGGGCGGAGATCACCCGCCGGGCCCGCGCCTTCGTCGACTCCCTGGACGGCCCGGAGGGGCCCTGAGCGGGTCAGTGCCGGTCGAGGACGAGATCCGCCGCCCGCCAGGCGAGGGCCATCACCGGCCCGTTGAGGTTCCCGGACACCATCGCGGGCAGCACGGACGCGTCGACGGCACGCAGGTTGTCGACGCCCCGCACGTTCAGCCGGGCGTCCGTGACGTCCTCGTCCGCGGGGCCCATGGCGCACGTGCCGATGGCGTGGAAACCGCAGTAGCCACCGTCGAGCGACGACTCGATGATCTCCCCGTCGGTGCGCACCCCCGGCCCGGGAAACGTCTCCCGCCGGATGTGCGAGGCGATGGGATCGGTCGCGAAGAACTCACGCAGCCGCCGGAACAGTGCCGCGCCGACGTCCCTGTCGTGCGCCGACCGCCAGTACCCGGGGTCGATGTCCAGCGCACCGTCCGGATCGGCCGAGGTGATCGTCAGCGACCCCTCCGAGGTGGGCCGCAGCACCATCGCGCAGGCGGATACGCCCGGCTCCCGCTCCACCGCGGCCGGCCTGCCGGGGGCGAGCGCGCCCAGCGACCAGGGGGCGAGCAGGATCTCGGCGTCGGGCCGCTCGAGCCCGGGCCCGGTCTTCAGGAAGCCGATCACGTCGTAGGCGGGCCTGGCCAGCGGGCCCCTGCGGGTGAGGAGATATCCGGCGCCGGTGCGGGCCCGGGCGGCAGGTGTGGCGAGCAGACGGTTCACCCCGAGGGGGGCGTTCAGCCGCAGCCGCAGGGCCAGGCACCGGTGTTCGCGCAGCCGTCCGCCGACGGACGGCCGGTCGAGGCGGACGTCGACCCCGGCCGCCCGGAGCGCTTCGGCGGGGCCGATGCCGGACAGCTGGAGCAGCTTGGGCGTGCCGAGGCTGCCGAGGCTGAGGACGACCTCACGCCGTACCCGTACGTCCTCCTCGTGCCCGTCGGCGCCGCGGAGCCGTACGCCGACGGCCTTGTCCCCGTCGAACAGGACCCGGACGGCGGTGGTGTCGCGGGCGACGGTCAGGTTGGGCCGCGAGAGCGCCGGGCGGAGGAAGGCGCGGGCGGCGCTGAAGCGCTGTCCGGCCTTGATGGTGGCCATGGCGTAGCCGATGCGCTCGCCGTCCTCCTCGTTGACGTCGGGTACCGCCCGCAGTCCGAACCGCTCGCCCGTGGCGAGGAGTTCGTCGCACAGCGGGTCGGGGTCGCGGACGCCCGACACGTGCAGGGGGCCGCCCGAGCCGCGGGTGGCGGTCGCGCCGAGCGCGTTGTCCTCGATGGCGCGGAAGGCGGGCAGCACGGCGCCCCATCCCCAGCCGGGGTTGCCGAGCCCTTCGAGGCCGTCCCAGTCGGCCCGGCTCCCCCGGTTGTAGACCATGCCGTTGACGGCGCTGGACCCGCCCAGCACCTTGCCGCGCACCCACACCTCGGGCCTGCCGCCCTCCCGCAGCGGGCGGGTGCGGTGGTGCCAGAAGTAGGCGGGGTCGCCGAAGAGCCTGCCGACGCCCTTGGGGATCCTCAGGTAGGGGTGCCGGCCGGGGCCTCCCGCCTCGACGAGCAGCACCCGCACCCCGGGGTCGCGCGAGAGCCGGTCGGCGAGGACACAGCCCGCCGATCCGGCGCCGACGACGACGTGGTCGTACATGACACCCTCCTCAACGGTCGTCGCGGTACACCCGCCCGCCCTTCATCACGAAGCACACCCGTTCGGTGGCGGACAGGTCGTCGAGCGGGTTCCCGGGTACGGCGACGATGTCCGCGAGCAGTCCCTCGCGCAGCCGTCCCCGGTCGTCGGCGTCGATCAGGTCGGCGGCGACGACGGTGGCGGCGCGCAGGGCGTCGAGGGGCCGCATGCCCCGGTCGGCGAGGGCGAGGAGTTCCTTGGCGCCCCTGCCGTGCGGGACGGCCGGCGCGTCGGTGCCGAGCGCGACCTTCACCCCGCGGCGGATCGCGCGGGCGGTCGACTCCCGGGCGCGCGGGAAGACCTCGGCGGCCTTCGCCCGGAGCGCCGGGTCGGCGTGCTCGGTGTTCATGCCCTCGGTGAGGTAGGTGGTCGCGACGAGGAAGGTGCCGCGCTGCGCCATCAGGTCGAGGGTGGCGTCGCTCGCGAGGAAGCCGTGCTCGATGCAGTCGATGCCGGCCTCCACGGCGGCCCGGATCGCCGAGTCGCCCATGCAGTGGGCGGCGACCTTCACCCCGGCCCGGTGCGCCTCGTCGACGGCGGCGCGCAGTTCCTCGTCGGAGTACTGCTGGGCGCCGGCGGGCCCGGTGTGCGACATGACGCCGTTGGACGCGCACACCTTGATGACCCGTGCCCCGTACTTGAGCTGGTGGCGGACCGCCTTGCGCACCTCGGCGACCCCGTCGGCGATGCCCTCCTCCACCGTGAGGGGCAGCACGCCGGGGGCGAACGCCTGGAACATGGTGGGGTCGAGATGGCCGCCGGTCGGCGCGATGGCGTGTCCGGCGGGCACGATCCGCGGCCCGTCGACCCACCCCAGGTCGATCGCCTTCTTCAGCGCGACGTCCAGGAGCACTCCCCCGGTCTGCACGAACAGGCCGAGGTTGCGTACGGTCGTCCAGCCGTACTTCAGGGTGCGGCGGGCGTTGGCGACCGCGCGCAGGGTCCGCACGGCCGGGTCCTCCTGGACCGGGATGAGCGGACTGCGATGGTCGGGGCCGCCGAGGAAGAGGTTGACCTCCATGTCCATCAGCCCCGGCAGCAGGGTGACGTCGCCGAGGTCGCGCACCACCGTGCCCTCGGGGAGGCGGGCCGGGCGGCCGACCTCGGCGATGTGCTCGCCCGCCACCAGCACCTCGCCGGGCTCGACGAGTTCGCCCTTGTCGACGTCGAGGAGGCGGGCCGCCCGCAGCAGGACCGGAGGTTCGGTGCGGGCGGTCATCACACGGCCGGTTCGACTACGGCGTCGATGCTGGAGGGCCCGCTGTCGGGCACGCGGGGCTGCCCCCAGGCCTCCACCGGGAAGGCGACGGTGATGAGTGAGCAGAACGCCCACAGCAGGTGTCTGTCCTCGTCGCCGATGCCGTCGAGACTCACCTTCTCCAGGTACGCGGTGCCCTTCTCGAGGAGTGGGAACGCGACGTCGTAGAAGGCCTGGAGCTCCTCCATGGTGGAGGCGAGCCGTTTGGCGTAGCGGGCCCGTTCGCCCTTCAGCGCCCAGTCGGCGAAGGGTTCGAGCTCGGCGAACTCGGCGGGAAAGACGTCTGTCATGGTCCGGGATCTCCCTCTCTGCTCGCCGGCCGTCAGGACGCGGCGGACGGCTGCTTCGCGTACTCGTCCACGAACTTCCTTGCCGTGGTGTGCAGATGGCGCAGCAGGACCTCCTGGTCGCACAGCGGGAAGCTGTCCAGCGTGCGGGACTCCAGCATGGTCTGGGTGGCTTCCAGGGTGTTGCCGTCCTGGAGGCCGTACTCCTTGAACGACACCACGGCGAGCTCCTGCTGCAGCCGCTGGAAGGCGTTCTGCGGCGGCACGAAGTAGGCGGTGCCCTCGAAGATGTGCGTGTTGTACGAGGTCGGCCAGTAGTGGTAGGTCAGGACCCAGTTGGGCCGCCAGATCAGCAGCATGAAGTTGGGGAAGAAGACGAAGGAGTCCATGCCCCAGACCTTGCTGCGGGTCGGGTTGACCGCGGGCGGCAGCTCCTCGGTGGTGACGCCGATGCCGGGGGCGTCCCAGGCGCCGAACAGGCCGCTGCGCAGCGCCCGTTCGATCGGCTTGACCATCGCCCGCTCCTTGGGCGGGGCGATGCCTCCCCAGGAGGAGACCATGCTGTGCGGGCCGTCGATGTCGTACGACAGCGCCTCGTAGCCGTACTTCTTGATCTTGGCGGCCTCTTCGGCGACGTACTGGCCGGAGTGCAGGATCGGCGCGTGGTAGAACTCGGCGAACGCGTCGATGAACAGCTTCCAGTTGCTGCCGATCTCGGCACGGTACTTGTGCACCTGGGTGAGCTTGTGGAAGGGGTAGCCCTCGATGCCGGCGCCGAACCTGCCGAGGTAGTCCTTGAGCGAGGTGGTGTTGTCGGGGTCGAGGTTGACGAAGACGAAGCCTTCCCAGATCTCCGTCCGCACCGGCAGCAGCCCGTACCGCGACCTGTCGAGGCCGAAGAACTCCGACTCCTGCTGGACGAAGGCGAGTTCGCCTTCGAGGTTGTAGCGCCAGGCGTGGTACTTGCAGGTGAAGGCGCGGCAGGTGCCCTTGGTCTCCTCACGGGGGTAGTCGTCCCAGACGAGCTTGTTGCCCCGGTGCCGGCACATGTTGTGGAAGGCGCGCACCTCGCCGTCCGTGCCGCGCACCACGATCACTGAGGCGCGGGCCGCGTCCAGCTCCTTGGTGAAGTAGCTGCCTTTGCGGGGCAGTTGCTCGACACGTCCGACGTTCAGCCAGGTCCGGCGGAAGATCGCGTCACGTTCGAGTTCGTAGAACTCCGGTGAGATCGAGTCCGCGTAGGAGACCGGCTCGGTGCCGATCTTGAAGTGCTCGGTCCAGCTGCCCTCGGAAGGCTTCGGGAAGTGCGCCATGGAACGGAACCTCCGGTCGGTCGACCCCGCCAAGATAACAGTGATCTCTCTTGAGGAGAATACCGTTTCCGTTTATCGTCATCACAGCTCTCACCGATGGCCCGGGGAGGAGACGGCCGCCGAACGGGCCCGGCCCGGCTGGGCCGACCGCTCCCCCGGGCCGCGGACTCGGCGGCTGCGGACGGGAGATAGGGGCTCGCGGCCCTGCACGAGTACGCACAGCTCAAGACCGTCAGCGCGCACCTGTGGCGAGAGTTCCGGCGAGAGGGAGACAGCGGATGTACGACGGCGAGTGGCAGCGGGCCGCACGGGCGGTCCGGGCCGAGGTCATCGGTGACGACGGCACCCGGACGGCGCCGCCCGGGGACCCGGTACCGGCCGAGTACCAGGACTACCTCACCGCCATGGCCTGGGGCGTGTGGGCGCGGGGCGGCCCGCTGAGCACCCGCGACCGCAGTCTGCTGGTGCTGGCGATGACGGCCGCGACCGGCCGCATGGACGAGTTCCGCATCCATCTGCGGGCGTCGGCCGGCGCGGGGGTGAGCGACGACGAGGTGATCGAGCTGCTGTACCAGATCACCGCGTACTGCGGCGCGCCCGCCGGGAACGCGGCCCGCGCGGTCATCCGCGAGGTGCGCACCGCGCGGGAGGCGGTGTGAGCGGGCTCGTCGTCGGCTTCGCCGGCCTGGGGAACATGGGCGGCGCGCTGGCCGCGAACCTGGTCGGGGCGGGATTCGAGGTGCTGGCGTACGACGCCGCGGGACCGGCCCGCACCCCCGTGGGCGCCCGGTGGTCCCCGGGGCCGGCCGACCTCGCGCGGGCCGCGGACGTCGTGGTGCTGAGCCTGCCCGACGGGGCCGTCTGCGAGCAGGTCGTACGGGACCTCGCCGTGGTCCGCGACCGGCGGGTCACGCATGTCGTCGACACCTCCACGGTGGGGGTGTCGGCGGCGCGCAGACTGGCCGCGATCGGCCCCGCGTACGTGGACGCGCCGGTTTCGGGCGGGGCCGCCGGGGCCCGTCGGCGCACCCTGATGGTCATGTACGCGGGCGCCGACGACGACTGCGCGTACGTGGAGCCCGTCCTCGCGGGGCTCAGCGACCGCCGACGCCGGGTCGGGGAGCGGGCCGGGCAGGCGCAGGCGCTGAAACTCGCCAACAACTTCCTGTCCGCGACCGCGCTCGCCGCGACCAGCGAGGCCGTCGTCTTCGGCACCTCGGCGGGTCTGGACCCGGCGGTGATGCTGGAGGTCCTCAACGCCTCCAGCGGCCGCAGCGGGGCCACCGCCGACAAGTTCCCCGACGAGGTGCTGACCGGCCGCTACGCGTCGGGTTTCAGCAACACGCTGATGGCGAAGGACGTACGGCTGTATCTGCGCGAGGTCGCCGAGCTGGGCGGCGCCACGGCGGTGGCGGAGGCGACGCGGGAGGTGTGGAGGGCGTTCGCGGCGGCGGACCCCGGCGCGGACTTCACCCGGATCTACCCCTTCACCGTGGATACCTGCGCGTCCCCCAACAGCACCGACAGCACCTCGCGCACGACCTCCGGATAGCGTTCGTCGCCGTCCTGGTCGACCAGCCACAGCTGGTGGATGCCCTCGATGAAGGCGAACAGCGCGGTGGCGGCGGTGCGGGCCTCCAGGCCGCTCGGCACCCGGTCGCCGTACCGCTGGACGATGTGCTCGGTGAGGTGGTCCTGAAGGGTGCGGCAGCGCTCACGGACATAGCCGCGGGCCGGCTCCTGCCCGGTCACCGCCTCGGCCAACACCACGCTGTGCACCCGGGCGAAGGACGGGTGGTGCTGTTCGAAGGCGACGGTCTCGGCGAAGTCCCCGGCCCAGTCCTCGCCCAGCCTGCGGTCCGCCAGATTCTCCCGGTTGACCTGGTTGCGAAGGTTCAGCACCTCGAGGAGCAGCCGCTTCTTGCTGGGGAAGTAGTGCAGGACACCCTGTCGGGTGAGCCCGGCCCGCTCGGCGACGGCATCGATCGACGTGCCCTTGAATCCGCGGTCGGCCAGCACCTCCAGGGCCGCTTCGAGGATCTCCTCACGCCGTGCGGACACCACGGGACGCCCCTTTCCGCCGTTGGACGGGTGCCCGCACACAGTACCCATCCCGGGAGGATCCCCACAGACCCAGTCACTCACAGACCCATCGCACGCAGCGCGGCCCCGGCGGCGTCCCGCGCCGGTCCCCGCCCCCCCTCGCCCGCGACCTCGGTGAGCAGCCGTACGTCCTTGGCGAGCAGCCTGCCCGCGTGGGCGCCGATCCGGTCGAGGGTTCCCCCGGCGTCGGCCACGCGCTCCAGCGCGAAGCTCGCGGAGCTGCCCCGCGGCAGGATCCGGCCCAGGCCGTCCTGGTCCAGGCCCAGCCGGCCGCCGAGCGCGAGGGTGTCGGCGGCCAGACCCAACTGGGCGGTGAAAAGCAGGTTGTTGAGGAGCTTGGCGACCTGTCCGGAGCCGAGGGGGCCGAGGTGGGCCACCGGGTCGCCGTAGCTGGCGAACACCGGCCGGCACATCTCGTACGCCTCCTGGTCGCCGCCCACCATGACCAGCAGGGTGCCCTGTTCGGCGGCGCGTCCGCCGCCGCTGACGGGGGCGTCCAGCACCGCCACGCCCCGCACGGCGGCGCGCTCGGCGAGCCGGCGGCAGGTGTCGGGGTGGACGGTGGAGTGCACGGCGAGGATCCCGCCGGGACGCAGACCCGTGAGCACCTCGTCGGCCACCTGCTCCACGTCCCGGTCGTCCACCACGCACAGGCACACCAGGTCGCTGGCGGCGGCCAGTCCGGCCGGCGAGTCCGCGGCCCTCGCGGGCGTGCCGTCGAAGGGGGCTAGGGTGGCGGGCCGTCTGGCCCACAGGGTGGTCTCGAAACCCGCGCCGACGATCCGGCGGGCCATGGGCGCCCCCTGGCTGCCCAGTCCGATGAAGCCGACGCGCATCGCTGTCAGTCCTTCCGCTGCGGACGCCAGAACACGGCCAGCAGTCCGGCCGTGGCCACCACGCCCACGCCGAGCGCGACTCCGCCGCCGGCCCAGCCGGTCACGGCGATGTCCGCTGCCTCGTCCACCGAGTAGTCCCCCGGTCCCCACATCCCGAGCGCCACCGCGAGGACGCCCAGGACGAGGACGTACTCGTAGCCCTCCCGGAAGACGAAGAAGCCGTTCTTGCGGTGGGCGAGCAGACCGGCCACCAGCATCACCGACAGCACCGCCGCGCAGGCGAGGGAGGTCAGGAACCCCGCCAGCAGCAGGACACCGGCGCCGAGTTCGGTGAGGACGCTGAGCCAGGCCTGCAGTCGCGGGCGGGTCAGGCCCAGGCCGCCGAACCAGGATGCGGTGCCCGCGATGCCTCCCCCGCCGCGCCAGTGGTTCCAGCCGTGCACGGCCATCACCACACCCAGCACGACCCGCACCAGCAGCAGTGCGGTGTCCGTGGCCTCGCTCATCCGGACCTCCCCTTCTCCGTGGGCAGCGCCTGAACCCCCAGAGCGCACTCCTCGACGAACGAGAGGACGCTCAGGTGGTAGGCGAGGGCAGTGCGGCCGACGCTGGTGTTGTGACCGGCGCCCGCCTGCTCGTGCCGTACCACCCGCGGGGCCCCGGTGAACATCGAGGCGAGGTCGGCCAGTCCTTCCGGGCCATTGGCCCACACCTGCTCGTGCTCGGCGAGGGTCAGGTGCACGGGCACCGGGACCCGCGCCGCGAGCTGCGCGAACTCCTCCTGCCAGCCCTCCCGGTGGCCCTCGTAGGCGGGGGAGGCGGAGCCGATGCCGCGGCCGCCGTGGACATCGGGCGGGTAGGCGTGTGGCGGATGCCACAGCGCCCGGCGGAGGTCGGGGCGTGCCCGGGTGGGGTCGCGCCGCCACTCCTCCATCGCCCGCACCGCCCGCGGATGGTGGACGCGCCCCATGCCGGCCAGCTCCATGCCCAGCAGCTCGGCGCCGCGCGGGTCGCTCGCCATGCGGACGGTGAGTTCGCAGCCCGCCGAGTGCGCCCACAGGAACAGGCCCACCCCCCGTTCCCTGCCTTCGAGCAGGGCCTCGACCGCGGCGAACGCGAAGTCCGTCCGCTGCTCGGGCGTACGCATCCGCTCCTCGTGGCCGGCCGAACTCCCGTACCCCGGGCGGTCGACGGCGATCACGGTGAAGCCGGTGGCGGCCGCGGTGCGCAGGAGGGAGAGCCGGGGGTGTCCGGGGTGGTCGAAGTAGGCGGAGGTGGTGGCCCCGCCGTGCAGGGCGACGATCACCGCCTGCGGGCGGGCCGCCTCGGCGACGAGGGCGGAGGCGGGCACGCCGCGCACGTCGACGACCTGCCGGCGCACGGCGACGGTGAGTTCGGGCCCGAGTGAGGTCATCCGTCCGCCCTGAGCAGGAGTACGCCGCCGGGCGTCAGTCCGCCGCTGGACACCACGGCGGTGCGCGCGCCGGCCACCTGCCGCGCCCCGGCCTCGCCGCGCAGCTGGAGCACGGCCTCGTGCAGCAGGCCCATGCCGTGGGTACGGCCGTGGGAGAGCTGGCCGCCGTGCGGGTTGAGCGGGATCACCCCGTCGCGGGCGATGTTCTTGCCGCCGTCCAGGAAGTCGCGGGCCTCGCCGATGCCGCAGAAGCCGAGCGCCTCCAGCCAGGACAGGCAGTTGAAGGTGAAGCCGTCGTAGAGCAGCGCCACATCGACGTCGGCGGGGCGCAGCTCGGTGCGGGTCCACAAGTGGGCAGCCTGGCCGAGGACCTGGGGCTCGTGGGTGAGGGTGGCCTGGTCCCACTCGGGGCGTTCGACGATCTGGGTGCCGACGGCCTCCACCCGTACGGGGGCTCGCGGGAGATCGGCCGCGGTGTCCGCCGCCGAGACCACCACCGCGGTCGCCGCGTCGCACGGGACGTCGCAGTCGTACAGGCCGAAGGGGGTGGTGATGGTGCGGGCGGAGAGGTAGTCGTCCATGGTGAGCGGGTCGCGGTGGATCGCGTCCGGGTGGAGGGCGGCGCCCGCCCGCTGGTTGAGGGCGATCCAGCCGAGCGTCTCGCGCGTGCTGCCGTAGCGGTGCATGTGGCGTTGCGCGTTCATCGCCAGCATGATCGCGGGCGAGACCGCCCCGAAGGGCTTGAACCAGCCCTCGGGGCCGGCCGGCTGGGGCATCCGGACACGTCCCTGGCGGATCAGTTCGGCGTACGTCGCCTCCCACACGGTGCGGAAGCACAGCACGTGCCGGGCGAGGCCGCCCGCGACGGCCAGCATGGCGGCGATCAGGGAGCCGCCGGGTCCGAAGGTCTCGCCGGCGCCGTTGTGCCAGGTCGGGCGGATCCCGAGGGCCGACTCCAGGGCGGTGACGCCGCCTTCGGCGAACCCGCCGTACGCCCCGCCGCCCGGGTAGGTGGACAGGCCGTCGATGTCGTCGAAGGTGAGACCGGCGTCGGCGACCGCCTTCTCACAGGCCTCGACGGTGAGTTCGAGCGGCGGAACCATCAGCCGGCGGCCGAGCCGGGAGGCGCCGGCGCCGCTGATGACCGCCTTGTCCTCGAACCTGCCCGCCGCCTTGCGCAGGTACGCGCCCATGTGTTCCGGGGCCGGGTCGTCGGCGGGGAGCGGGGCGGGGGGCGGCTGGTCGGCCGTCGGGCGGAACAGGGGCAGCCAGGTGTCTCCCGCCCGCTCGAAGACCACCTCCATGCGCAGGCCGATCCGCAGGTCCTCGGGGGCGCAGTCGACGACGTTCGTCGTGAGGCGGACGCGGGGGTCCTCCTCGATCGCCACCTGGGCGACGACGAAGGGCGTGGTGAGGCCGGGGAACGGGAAGCGGTGGTTGAGCGTGAAGCCGATCAGGGTGGCGCGGCCGGAGACCTCGCGGACCGTGGTGTCGTGGGAGCGGCAGTGGCGGCACACCGGTTGCGGCGGGTGGATGAGGGCCTCGCAGGCGGTGCAGGACTGGAAGCGGAGCCGCCCGTCCCGGCCGGAGGTCCAGAAGAATCCGGTCTCCTGGGTGATCTGCGGCTGCGGACGGGCGGCTCCCTCGGTCCCGCCGGTGCCGGTCACGGGATTTTCGCCTCCGTCTTGCGGACGGTCACCGGAGCCGCCAACTCCTGTTCCTCGCAGATCCGTTGGAGGGTCACCAGGGTCTCCTCCAGGCCGGGTCCGAGGCGGGGGCCGGGGGTGAAGGTGGCCGGGAGCCGGCGCATGCCCTGGATGACGCCGATGGTCTCGTAGTGGACGGCGCCCTCCGGGTCGCACACGAAGTCCGGAACCCGGTCCAGTACGTGGAGGAGCATCCGCTTGAAGACCGTACGGGCCACGTTCGAGCCGATGCAGCGGTGGATGCCGAGGCCGAAGGCGGTGTGGCGGTTGCCCGGGCGGGCGAGGTCGACGCGGTCCGGGTCGGTGAAGACGGCCGGGTCGCGGTTGGCCATCGCCCAGGACAGCCAGAGCCGGTCGCCCTCCCTGAGCTCCTTGCCGGCGATCTCGCAGTCCTCGGCGACCGTACGGCCGTCGCCGGGCGCCGGGGTGAAGTAGCGCAGGAACTCCTCGGTCGCCGAGTCGAGCAGCGTGGCCCGCTCCCGGCTCAACCGGGCCCGTTCGTCCGGGTGCCCGGAGAGCCACTCCAGGGCGTGCGCGGTCAGCGCGGTGGTGGTGTCGAAGCCGCCGCCGATGAGCAGGGCGAGCGCGCCGACGAGGTCCGTGTCGGACGGGACCGCGCCGTCGATCTCCAGCCGGGCGAGGGCGTCGGCGAGACCGGGGCGGGGGTGGGCGCGGACCTCGTGGAGGGTGGCGCGGATGTCCTGGAGCATGGCCATGTGGGCCTCGATCACCCGTGCCATGGCCGGCGAGCCGGGCGGGGTGTACACACCGGCGTGGGCGGGCTCGTTGTACAGCTCCCACTTCTTCAGCGGGATGCCCATCATGGCGAGGGTGAAGACGGCGGGGACGATGTTGGCGAGGTCGTCGACGAAGTCGATCCGGCCGGACTCGATCTTCTCGTCGAGGCAGGCGCGGGCCACCTCGTCGATGAAGGGGATCCAGCGGGCGACGGCCGCCGGGGAGAGGTAGGGGTTGAGGGCATTGCGGTAGGAGCGCTGCTCGGGCGGGTCCATCTCCAGGAAGCCGCCGCGGATGCCGCGGCCGCGGGCCGGCGCGGGGATGTTGATGCCCTGGTAGCCGCGGCGCTCGCCGTGCACGTCGTGGTCGTTGGACAGCTTGTCCTGGTTCCGCGCGAAGGCGAGCAGTTCGCGGTTGCCCGCGGCCACCCAGTGCCCGCCGTAGGTGTCGGACCAGGCGAGCGGGCAGCCGGAGTGGAAGGCCCGGGTCTGCTCCTCGAACCGGTCGCGGTACTCGGGGGCGTGCCGGTCGAAGTGGACCCGGGGGTGTTTGCGGGCCTCGTCGTCATCGGTCATCTCGTGTGGCTCCTTCCGGTGCTCAGAACACGCCGATGGCGCGCTCGGGGCAGGACCGGACCGCCTCGACGACGCGGCCCTCCTGGTCCTCGGGAACTTCTTCGACGACGGGCGACGAGTGGCCGTCGATCTCACTCAGCTCGAAGATCTCCGGGGCGCGCATGAAGCACAGGGTGTGGCCCTGGCAGCGCTCAGGATCGACGCGGACCTTCATGGCGGCTCAACTCCCTTTCAGGTGAGGCCGGACGGGGACTTGCCGACGGAGGCCAGGGCGGCGGACCCGCCGTGGTTCCCTGGTGCTTGCAGGCGGGGGCGTCGCAGCGGCAGGCGCGGTCGGACGGCTCGAAGTAGGCGAGCTGCCCGCCCTCTGGGTGTCGCGGGTGACGTGGTCGATCTTCCGGCCGTTGCTGCCGCCCGCGTCGTTGCACCGGTCGGTGAACGGTGCCGAAGCCGGCCGGGGCCGCGGACGTGCCGGCGGCGGGTGTCGCCTTCGCCGCGGCGTCGGCGTCCGTGCCGGCGGCGGAGCGGGTGGAGCAGCCGGCCGGCTGTACCGCGAGCACGGTCACCGAGCCGATCAGCAACCTGCGCAAGGTGCCTCCTCGGGGAGTGCGAGGCCTTCGGGGGCCTCAGGTGATCGCGCCGCTCGCCTTCAGGGCGAGGATGCGGTCCCAGTCGTGGCCGAGCTCCGAGAGGATCTCCTCCGTCTGTGCGGCGAACTCGGGAGCGGGGCCGAGACGGGTGTCCTCGACGTCGAACTGCACGGGGCTGGCGACGAGTTCGAGCTCGCCGGCTTGGGCGATGTACCCGTTGGCGCGCACCTGCGCGTCGGCGGCGGCCTGCAGGGTGTCCTGGACCGGCGCCCAGGGGCCGTCCAGGGCCGCGAGGTCCTTCGCCCAGTCGGCGAGGGTACGGGTGGCGATCACCTCGCGCAGGATCCTCACCCCTTCGTCGGTGTGCGCGGCGATGGACTCGGCGGTGGCGAACCGGGGGTCGTCGGCGAGGTCGGGGCGGCCGAGGCTGTGGCAGACGTTCGCCCAGAACTTCGCCGGCTGGAGCATGACGAAGGAGATCCAGCGGTCGTCGGCGGTGCGGTAGAGGCCGGAGAGGGGGTTGGTGGGCGAGCCGTGGGCGCTCGGGGTCACGCCCTCCCAGGCGCGGTCGAGGTGGAGCGACAGCCCGATGGAGTGGCCGAGGGCCCACAGGCCGCTGCCGAGCAGGGAGACGTCGACGACGGGTGCCTCGCCGGTGCGTTCGCGGCGCAGCAGGGCCGCCGCGATGCCGCCCGCGAGATTGGTGCCGGAGATCGTGTCGCCGTAGGCGGGGCCGGGCGGGCTGATCAGCCCCTCGGTACCGGGCGGGGTGATGGAGCGGGCGGTTCCGGCGCGGGACCAGAAGGCGGTCATGTCGTAGCCGCCCTTGTCGGCCTCCGGGCCGCGCGGGCCGAGGGCGCTGCCCCGGGCGTAGACGATCCGCGGGTTGACGGCGCGGATGTCGTCGACGTCGATGCCGAGCCGCGCCCGGGAGGCGGGCATGAAGCTGGTGAGGAACACATCGGCACCCCGGACCAGTTCGTACAGCACTTCACGGCCCGCCTCGGACGCCATATCGAGGCCGATCGAGCGCTTGCCGCGGTTGGCGTGGGCGACGTTGGGGTTGGGGTCGCCCACCACCTTGAAGGTGCCGGTCTGGCGCAGTCCGCGCTGCGGGTCGCCGGTGACGGCGTGCTCGACCTTGACCACGTCCGCGCCCCAGTCGGCGAGCACGGCCCCGGCGGAGGGCACGAAGCCGTACATCGCCACTTCCAGCACGCGGATGCCCTCCAGCGGCCTCATGCGACCACCCGCGCGAACGACTTCTCCTCGAGGAACTCCTCGAACCCGGACCGGCCGCTCTCCCGGCCGACCCCGGACTGCTTGTAGCCGCCGAACGGCACGTCGGGAGCGAAGTAGTTGCCGCCGTTGATGGAGAAGGTGCCGGTACGGATGCGGCGGGCGACCCGGATCGCGCGCTCCTCGTCGGCGCTGTGGACCGCTCCCGACAGGCCGTACCTGGAGTGGTTGGCGATACGGACGGCGTCCTCCTCGTCGTCGAAGGGGATCACCGCGAGGACCGGTCCGAACACCTCCTCCTGGGCGATCTCGCTGTCGGGGTCGACGTTCGCCAGGAGGGTCGGCTCGTAGAACCAGCCGGGGTCGACGGGACGGCCGCCGCGCACGAGGGTGGCGCCGTCCGCGACCGCCCGGCGCACCATGCCGTCGACCTTGTCGCGCTGCTGCTCGCTGATGAGCGGGCCCATGGTGGTCTTCGGGTCGGTGGGGTCGCCGACCTTGACGCGTTCCAGGCCCGCGGCGACGAGTTGCACGATCCGGTCGTGGTGGGCGCGCGGGACGAGGAGCCGGGACGTGAGGGCGCAGCCCTGGCCCGAGTGGGAGCAGATGGTGAAGGCGGCGAACATGGCCGATTTCACGAAGTCCGCGTCCTCGAGGACGATCATCGCGGACTTGCCGCCGAGTTCGAGAAAGACCCGCTTCACGGTGTCCGCGGCGGCGGCCATGATCCGGCGGCCGACGGGGGTGGAGCCGGTGAAGGTCACGGCGTCCACGTCCGGGTGGGTGGTGAGGAGTTCACCGACCTCGGTGCCCGAGGAGCTCAGGACGTTGACCACGCCCGGCGGTATGTCCGTGTGTTCGGCGATCAGTTCACCGAGGGCGAGGGTGATGAGCGGGTTCTGCGGGGCGCCCTTGAGGACGACGGTGCAGCCGGCCGCGAGCGCGGGGGCGAGCTTGGCGAGGGCGAGCTGGTTGGGGTAGTTGTACGGCAGGATCGCCGCGACGACCCCGGCGGCCTCCTTCTCGACCCAGCGCCGGTGGCGCTGTCCGCGCGACTCGATCTCGCCGAGGTCCTCGCTGAACTCGTAGTTCTCCAGCAGGTCGGCGTAGAACTTCACGATGCCGATCGGCTCGTCGAGCTGGGGGCCGTGGGTGAGCTGGAGCGGGGCGCCGACCTCGGCGATCGTCAACACGCGGAGTTCCTCGCGGTGTTCGTCGAGCGCCCGGTGCAACTGGCGCAGACAGCGCAGCCGCAGCTCCCTGTTCGTGGACCAGTCCGTGGTGTCGAAGGCGCGGCGGGCGGCGGCGACGGCCGACTCGGCGTCGGCCGCGGTGGCGTCGGGTGCGTGCCCGAGCAGTTCGCCGGTGGCGGGGTTGTGGGAGGCGAAGGCCGTCTCGGCGGCCGTCAGCTTGCCGTCGATCAGCTGGGACTTGACGACCAGGGGCTGCCGGGCGGAGGTGCTCACAGCCGCACCACCTGTCCGCCGTCCACCGCGAGGATCTGGCCGGTGAGCCAGCTCGCGTCGTCGGAGAGCAGGAAGAGCACGGCGCCGGCCTGGTCGGCGGGGGTGCCGAGACGCTTGAGGGCGAGCTGCTGCACCATGGCCCCCCGGTACTCCTCCGGGACGATGCTGCGGGTCGCCTCGGTGTCCGTCGGCCCCGGTGCGATCGCGTTGACCCGGATGCCCCGGCCGCCGAGCTCGGCGGCGAGGGAGACGGTCAGGTGGTTGATGCCGGCCTTGGCGAGCCCGTAGAAGCCGGTGGGCTGGTAGGCGGCGGTGGAGGACTGGTTGACGATCGCCGAGCCCTCCTTCAGGTGCGGCAGGACGGCGCGGGTGACGTGCAGCGCGCCCAGCAGGTTCACCTTGAGGAAGCGGTCGAGGTAGTCGTAGTCGACGGTGACGATGCCCTCGCGGCGCATGCCGTGGAAGATGGCGGCGTTGTTCACCAGGTGGTCGATGCGCCCGAGTTCGGCGACGACGGTGTCCGCGAGGGCCTGCGCGGAGTCCGGGTCGGCGACGTCGGTCTTCACGAAGAGGGCGTCGCCGATCTCCTTGGCGACCCGCTGCCCCCGGTCCTCGTCGATCTCGGCCACCACGACCTTCGCGCCCTCGGCGGCCAGTGCCTTCGCGTACCCCTCTCCGATGCCCTGCCCGGCCCCGGTGACGATCGCCACCTTGTCCTTGAACCGCATCCCAGCCTCCTGCTTCGGTCGACCCCGGCTGTCCGGACCCCCGTGACCGGAAACTACATTCTCCATTTGCGCGAATCAAGAATACGGACACGAGAATATGATGCTCTCCACTTCCCCGCCCCTCCATGGTGAGAATATGGTTCTCGCGAATGGAAGGGGTGTTTCCATGATCGATTCGAAGGCCTTGAGCCCGTCGCTCGGGGTGGAGTTCACCGGCGTGACCGATCCCCTCGACGACGCCTTCGTCGAGCGCGCCGCCGAAGCCCTCAAGTGGCGGGGGGTGCTCCTGGTCCGCGGACTGCATCTGGACGACGAACGGCAGCTGGCGTTCAGCCGCCGGCTCGGCGAGGTGGTCGCGCTGCGCGGCCAGGAGATCTTCCCGATCTCGATCAACCCGGAGAAGAGCGGCAGCGCCAAGTACCTCAGGGGCGCCTTCTTCTGGCACCTCGACGGCACCAGCGACGACATACCCGTCAAGGCCACCACGCTGACCGCCCGTCATGTCGCCACGGCGGGCGGCGGAACCGAGTTCGCGAGCACGTACGCCGCCTGCGAGAACCTGCCGGAGAAGGACCGCGAGCGGTACGGGAACCTGCGGGTGGTGCACAGCTTCGAGGCCGCCCAGCGGCTGGTGACCCCCGACCCCACCGAGGAGGAGCTGGCCGCCTGGCGCACCCGGCCCACCCACGAGGTGGCCCTGCTCTGGCGCCGCCGCGACGGCCGCCGCTCCCTGGTCACCGGCGCGACGGCCGACCACGTCGTCGGCCTGGATCCCGAGGAGAGCCGCGCCCTCCTGGACGAACTCCTCGACTGGACCACCCAGGAGCGGTTCCGCTACGCCCACGACTGGGCGGTGGGCGACCTGGTGGTCTGGGACAACACCGGCATCCTGCACCGGGCGCTGCCGTACGAAGAGAGCTCCGAGCGGCTCCTGCACCGGACGACCGTCGTCGGCGACGAGGCGTTCGGGTGAGCGCCGCCAGGGTCGCCGTGGTCACCGGCGGCGCCTCCGGCATCGGCCGGGCCGTCGCGCGGCGCCTGACCGCCGACGGTCTGAAGGTCGCCGCCTTCGACATCGCGCCGGCCGAGGAGGGCTACGGCCTCGACGTCGACGTCACCGACCGCGCGCAGGTCGACAAGGCGATGGACGCGGTGCGCGAACGTCTGGGCCCCGTTTCGGTGCTGGTCAACGCGGCGGGCCGGGACGGCTTCACCCGCTTCGGCAAGCTGTCCTTCGCGGACTGGCAGCGCGTCGTCGACATCAACCTCAACGGCGTCTTCCACTGCGTCCAGTCGGCGCTGCCCGACATGTGGGAGGCCCACTGGGGCCGGATCGTCAACATCTCCTCCAGCAGCACCCACTCCGGCCAGCCGTTCATGGCGCACTACGTGGCCGCGAAGTCCGCGGTGAACGGTCTGACCAAGTCCCTGGCCCTGGAGCTGGGCCCGCGCGGGATCACGGTCAACGCGGTCCCGCCTGGCTTCGTCGACACCCCGATGCTGCGCACCGCCGAACGGCGGCAGCAGCTCGGCGGGTCCATCGAGGAACACATCGCGCGCACCCCGGTGCGGCGGGTCGGGCGCCCGGAGGACATCGCGGCCGCCTGCTCCTTCCTGGCCTCGGAGGAGGCCGGCTACATCACCGGCCAGATCCTCGGGGTGAACGGGGGCCGCAACACATGACGAGGCTGGAGCCGGTGCCCTACGAGAAGTGGGACGCGGAGGCCCTGAAGCCGCTCACCGGCGGACGGCAGGTGCCGCCCTCCAACGCGCTCGGCCTGCTGGTCCGCCACCCGCGGCTCGCCAAGGCGTTCCTGACCTTCAACACCCATCTGCTGATGCGCAGTTCACTGCCTCCGAAGACCCGGGAGCTGGTGATCCTGCGGGTTGCGTGGCGGCGGCGGTGCCGGTACGAGTGGGCCCAGCACGTCCTGATCGGACGTCAGGAGGGGGTGTCGGAAAAGGATTTGGCGGGAATCCGGGCGGGGGACCCGACCCTGCTGAACCGGGCCGTGGACGAACTGGACACCGTCTCCGCCCTGTCCGACGCGACCTACGCGGAACTCGCCGAGGAGCTGGACGAACACCAGCTGATGGACCTGGTGTTCACGGTCGGGGCGTACGGGGCGCTGGCGATGGCGTTCAACACCTTCGAGGTGGAGCTGGACCCGGGGATCGACGACGGGGGGTTCGGCGTGGGCGCGGATTAGGGCTCAGCCGCCCGCGGCGAACCGCCGCGCCAGATCGCGCAGCCGCTCCACCGCCGTGCGGACCCCCTCCGCGTCGACGTTCAGTCCGTGGGGCGCCGAACCCAGCAGTTCGAGGCGCTCCGCGGCCCGCAGGTGGTACACGTGCGCGTGCTCGCGGCAGGGCAGACAGGTGACGGACTCCGGGGTCTGCGAGGTCATCGCGTACGGCACCCGCAGCCCGCACCCGGTCGTGACGGTGCTCGGCGGATCGGCGACCAGCCCGAACGTGGCGGCGAGCATCCCGCGGGCGGCGAGGTCGGTGTTCTGGCTCTTCCGGACATGGATGTGCGGATCGTTCTCCACGAGGTCCGAGCGTAGCGAGGGGCACTCACCCCTGCCTGAGCCGCTGCTTCATCTCGTCCAGCCGGATCAGGACCGGGAAGCCGTCCACGCTCAGGGCGTTGCCGTGGCCGGTCTGGTGGATGTCGAAGACGGACTGCAGGGCCGCGTAGAACCCCTGGACGTCGAGCGTCTGGTTGACCGCGCGCTTGGCCTGGCGCAGCCCGAAGGGGGGCATCTGTGCGATCCGGTGGGCCAACTCCCGGGCGGCCGTGTCGAGTTCGTCCAACGGCACCACCTTGTTGACCATGCCCGCCTGTTCGGCCTCACGGGCGGTGAGCGGCCGGCCGGTGAAGAGGATCTCCTTGGCCTTGCGCGGGCCCAGCTCCCAGGTGTGGCCGTGGTATTCGACGCCGCCGATGCCCATGTGCACCACCGGGTCGGAGAACTCGGCGTTCTCCGCGGCGACGATCAGATCGCAGGGCCAGCAGAGCATCAGCCCGGCGGCGATGCACTTGCCCTGCACGGCGGCGATGGTGGGCTTGGGCAGGTTGCGCCACTTCAGCGCGTACTCGAGATAGCGGCGGGTCTCGGCGTCGTAGATCCACTCCAGGGTGATCTCGCCGGGACCCGGCCAGCGGTCCTTGAGGTCGTGTCCGGCGGAGAAGTGGCGGCCGTTGGCCCGCAGGACGACGACCCGTACCTCCTCCTCGCGGCCGGCCCGGGCGAAGGCCGCGTCGAGGTCGTCGAGGAGGGCCATGGTCTGGGCGTTGGCGGCCTCGGGGCGGTTGAGGGTGATGGTCGCGACGCCGTCCTCGGCCTCGTACAGGATCTGGTCCATACGACTGGCTCCTCAGGGGTGGTCAGCGGGGCAGGCCGAGGACGCGCTCGGCGATGATGTTGCGCTGGATCTCGCTGGTGCCGCCCGCGATGGTGCCGGCGAAACTGCGCGCGTACCGCTCGAACCAGCTGGAGACGAACGCCTCGTTGTTCATGTGGTGGTACGGGCCGGTCAGCACCGGGTGCGCCAGCGCGTCCGCGCCGTGGGCCTCCAGGGCGTGCAGCGAGGCGTCCTGGACGGCCTCGGAGCCCAGCAGCTTCAGGACGGAGATCTCCGCCGGGTCGCGGCCCGGGCCGAGCCCGCGATGACCGAGCAGACGCAGCGCCTGGAGGTCCATCTGCAGCGTGGCGTACCACTCGTGGCCGCCGCCCGCGTCGGCGGCGTCGCGCACCAGGTCCTCCAGGCGTTCGGCGTACGACAGCCAGAGCAGGGTGCGCTCGTGGCCCAGGGAGCCGTTGGCCACCCGCCAGCCCTCACCGAGCGGGCCCACGAGGTTCTCGCGGGGCACGTGGACGTCGGTGAGGAACACCTCGTTGAAGTCGAGGTCGTCCTCGGCGGCGATCGAGCCGAAGGGACGGCGGACCACGCCCGGGGTGTCGGTGGGGATGAGCAGGGCGCTGATGCCCTTGTGTCTGGGCGCCTCGGGGTCGGTGCGGACGAAGGCGAGCAGGACGTCTGCGTCGTGGGCGCCGGAGGTCCAGATCTTCTGGCCGTCGACGACGAAGACATCGCCGCGCAGGACCGCACGGGTGCGCAGGGAGGCCAGGTCGGAGCCGGCCTCCGGTTCGCTCATGCCGAGGGCGGCGGTGATCTCGGCGCGCAGGATCGGCACGGCCCAGCGGGTCTTCTGCTCCTCGGTGCCGAAGGTGAGCAGGGACGCGGCGATGATGCCCAGGCCCTGCGGGTTGAAGCTGTGGTAGATCCGGCGGTGGGCCAGCTCCTCCAGGTGCGCGAGCTGTTGGGGCGGTGTCGCGTTCCGGCCGCCGTACTCGGGCGGCTGGCCCGGCAGCAGCCAGCCGTGCTCGAAGAGGGTGCGCTGCCAGCGGCGGGCCCAGTCGGGGACATGGGCGCTGGAGCGGGAGCGCTCGGCGGCCTCCGCCTCGGCGGGCAGCCGGGCGTCGAGGAAGGCGGCGAACTCGGTCCGGAACGCCGTCACCTGGGAGTCGTCGGCCAGCTTCATCATGTGAGCAGTGCCTTCCGGTGGGCGGACGCGGTACCGAGCAGCAGGTCGCAGGCCTGGGCCCGCTTGAGGTGGAACTGCAGCTCGTTCTCCCAGGTGAAGCCCATCGCGCCGAACAACTGCAGACCGTGCCGGAAGACCAGGCGCTGGCACTCCCCCGCCGCCGCCTTCGCCATGTGCGCGGCCCGGGTGCGGCGCGGGTCGTCCTCGGCGATCGTCAGGGCGGCGAAGTGGGTGAGGACCTGGGCGCGTTCGATCGCGACATGCATGTCTGCGGCCTTGTGCTTGACGGCCTGGAAGGAGCCGATCGGCCGGCCGAACTGCACCCGGCGGCGCACATGGCCGAGCGCGAGATCGAGGATGCGGCGGCAGGCGCCGACGGCCGTCGCGGCCAGCCCCACCAGCGCCAGGTCGGGGACGCCGACGGCCAGTGCGCCCGCCTCGACCCGGGCGACATGCAGCTGCGGGTCCAGGACGGGGGTCCGGACGGCGGCCAGGTCGGCGCCGCGTACCACGGTGACGCCGTCGGGGGTGAGCAGGGCGATCTCGTCGGCGCGGTCGGCGTCGAGGACGTGTCGGCCGACGCCGTCGAAGACCGCCGTACCGCTGCCCTCGGGGAGGCGGCCGGTCAGCGGGGCGAACCAGGTGACGGTGGCGAGGAACGGCGTCGGATCGGCGGCGTAGCCCAACTCCTCCAGGATCAGGGCGAGTTCCAGCGGGGGCGCCTCCAGCCAGCCGAGGTCGCGATAGGTGGCCCACTGCCGTTCCTCGGGCCGGCCGCGCACCTTGGCGACCGTCTCGCGCACCGTGCGTCGCAGCAGTCTCTGCTCGTCGTCGAGTTCGAACTCCACGCCCGGCCTCCGCCCTCTCACTGATCCGCCGGGCGAGAATAACATTCTCGCAATCTGGAAGTAAGAGTCTTGTTTCTGAGGCAGCGCAATTCGGTAGGGGGAGCGTCCTCTCTTTTCACATACGTGGAGTACCGTTCTTCCATGAGTGCCGTCCCCGTAGAACCGGTCGAGACACCCGAGCCCGCCTGGCGGCAGCGCGCCGTCGAGCGGTCCACCCGCGCCGCCAAGCTCCGCGCGGAGCAACGCGTGCAGCGCTTCCTGGACGCCGCCCAGGAGCTGATCGCGGACAAGGGCACCACCGACTTCACCGTGCAGGAGGTCGTGGAGCGTTCCCGCCAGTCGCTGCGCAGCTTCTATCAGCATTTCGACGGCAAGCACGAGCTGCTGCTCGCGCTCTTCGAGGACGCGCTGTCCCGTTCGGCCGCCCAGATCCGCGAGGCCGCCGCGGCCGGCGGTGACCCGCTGGAGAAACTCCGCATCGCGGTGGACCTGCTCTACCACTCCTCCGAGCCCAGGGCGGGCGCGCAGTCCCCGCTGTTCACCGACTTCGCGATCCAGCTGCTCGTCAGCCACCCCGACCAGGTGGCCACCGCGCACCTGCCGCTGCTGGGCTTCTTCACCGAGCTGGTGGAGGAGGCCGTGGCGGCGGGACAGGCGGTCTCCCCCAAGCCGCGCCGGACCGCCTCGCTGATCATGCAGACGGCGATGTTCACGGCCCGGGCGCCGTCGGCTCCGGTCGGCGCGCACCCCTCGCCGATCTCCGCGGAGGAGGTGTGGGCGTTCTGCCTGGGCGGGATCACGGGCGGGGCGGTCACCGGGGGCGCGTCCGCCGGGACTCCCGCCAAGAAGACCGCCGCGCGGAAGACGACCACGCGCGCCACCTCCAGGTCGTCCGGCAGCAAGGCCTGACCTCTAGGGCGTGTTTCGAAAGTAGCGTCGTCTGCCCGAAGGGCAGGCCTGGCGGCGTCTGGTGCGTGCGATCGCAAGGCGGAGGGTCGCCCCGATACTGGATGTATCGGGGCGCGCCCGACAACGCGACTGGGAGTCCCCCACGGGGGCTTCGTCCACGCCCTCAGCGAGTCCGGCCCCGCCGCGACCCCTGCACGGCCGTCCGCCGCATCAGGTCCGGCACGCCACGGACGCCCGCCGTCTCCGGTCCCCCGCCGGCCCGTCCGTGTCGGACGACCGCCCCGGTCACGAGGCCGGCCGTGGGCGCGACCGGCCCCCACGGCGCCGTGCGTCACTCACGCACGGGACTTGGCGGTCGAGGCGAACGCGTCGGCGGCCGCAAGATCGAAATCACCGTGATCGCTGCCGAGCCCCTGCGCGACCAGCGCGGCCGCCGCGCTGCCCAGCACCGCCGCGTCGCTCGGCGTACGGCCGAGCCCGATCCCCCGCAGATACCCGGCCGAGAACGCGTCCCCGCAGCCCGTCGTGTCGACGACGTCCACCACGAACGCCGGAACCGGCTCCGCGCCGTCGGCGGTCACCACGAGCGCCCCGTCCCCGCCGCGGGTGACCGCGACGACGCGCGTGCCCGCGGCGAGCAGCTTGCGCGCCCCGGTGAGCAGGTCGTCCTCCCCGGTGAAGCCGAGGACCTGGTCCTCGTTGGGCAGGAAGTGGTCGACGTAGGGAAGCGCCGCCTCGATCTGCTCGAAGCTGCCGAGCACTCCGGGCGCCAGCAGGTCGACCGAGGTGACGACGCCGTGCTCCTTCGCGTACGACAGGATGCGCGTCGCGGCCTCGACGCCGATCAGCTCGGGGCCGCCGAGGTGCAGATGGGTGGCCTGGGCGAGGGCCTCCCAGGGGACGTCGTCGAGGGCGTAGGTGATGTTGGCGCCCAGCAGGTGCAGCGACGGCCGGTCGCCGTTCGGGCGGATGGGCAGGACGCTCGCCGAGGTGGCGGTGTCCGTGCGGCGCACCAGGTGCTCGGTGCCGATGCCCGCCTTGCCGAGCAGCTGCACGAGCAGGTCGCCGGTCGGGTCGGTGCCGACGGCGCCGGCGCTGTGCACCTCGGCGCCCAGCTTGGCGAGGGTGAGGGCGGTGCCGCCCGCGGTGCCCGCGGCGGTCATCCGGATGTCCTCGACCAGGGTGGCGCCCTGGCCCTCGGGTATCGCCTCCACCGGCCGCACCAGTACGTCCAGCACGTGCACGCCCAGCGTGAAGACCTTCATCGTCTCTCCCCCTGCGTCGTCATCTGCTCTCCTCCTGCGCGGGTGGTACGGGGTGGGTGGTTCCGTAGTTCCGGGCGATCGCGGCCTCGATCACCGCGATCTGCTGCTGTTCGTCGAGGGCGCGGGGGCGCCCCATGGCGGCCGCGCGCTGGTAGACGCCACAGGCCCATTCGAGGAGCAGGGCGTGTTCGACGGCCTGGCCGAGGGTCGTCGCCCGGGTGACCGCGCCGTGGTTCGCCATCAGGGCGGCGCTGCGGCCGTCGAGGGCCGTGAGCACCGACTCGGCGAGTTCGGGAGTGCCGAAGGTGGCGTACGGCGCGACCCGGATCGTGCCGCCGAGGGCGAGCAACTGGTAGTGGATGCAAGGGAGTTCATCGAGCACGCAGGACACGGCGGTGGCGTTCGGGGCGTGCGTGTGGACGACCGCGCCGGGTCCGTGGCGGCGGTGGACGCCGAGGTGCAGGTCGAGTTCCGAGGTGGGCTCGAGGGTCCCGGCGACGAGCTTTCCGTCGAGGTCGACCACGGTCACCTGGTCCGCGGTCAGGTCGGCGAGGACCGCTCCGGTGGCGGTGACGGCGACCAGGTCCTCGACGCGGACGCTGACGTTCCCGGCCGTGCCGATGAGGAGGCCCTCGGCCCCCAGGCGCCGGCAGGCGTCCGCCACGGCGGTCCGCTCCTGGCTCAGCGCCGAGCTTGAGGCGGTCATGGCGGCGAAGGTAGCGTAAACCTGAAACAAAGTCACGTTCAGGTTCGGAGGCGCTTGCCGTGGAGACTCCCCTGCGCCGCACCCCCCGCCAGGCGCGCAGCAAGGCCCGCCTCGCGCAGGTCCTGCGGGCGGCCGAGCGCATCCTCGTCGAGGAGGGTGTGGAGGCGCTGACGACGACCCGGGTCGCGGCCGAGGCGGAGGTGTCGGTCGGCTCGCTGTACCAGTACCTGCCGGACCGCGGCGCGATCATCGACGCGCTCGCGGCGGGCTGGTTCGCCCGCCTGGAGGCCGTGATGGACGATCTGGCGCGGGCGGCGGCGGGCGAGCGGTGGGAGGACCCGGTCGGCGTGCTCATCGACGCGTACGCCGGGATCTACCGCACGGAGCACGGCTTCCGCGCGCTGTGGTTCGGCAGCGGGCTGACCGAGCGGACCCGGGCCGCCGACCGCGAGCACAAGCGGCGGATGGCCGACGGGATCCGCCGGGTGCTGCTGGCGCTGGACGTCGTCGCGGACGGCGAGGACCTGGCCCGGGCCTGCCACGCCGCCGTGCTCGCGGCCGACGCCCTCGCGCAGGAGGCGTTCCGCCGGGACGCGGACGGTGACGCGGCGCTGCTCGACGAGGCGAAGGTGATGCTGCGCGGCTATCTGACGGACGTGGTGGCCCGCGACCGGCACCTCTGACCGGCCCCCGGGCCCTACCCTGACCGCCATGGGCGACACAGACTTCGCCGACCTGCGCGGCACGGAGTTCGAGCGGGCGGACATGACGGGGGCGCGGTTCACCTCGGTGAACCTCGAAGGGGCCGTGCTGCGGGCCTGCGGGCTCAGCGGGGTCGTGATGCGGGACGTCGAGATCGGCGACGCCACCATCGACGGCGAGATCGGGCGGCTGGTCGTCAACGGGGTGGACGTCGCACCGCTGGTGGAGGCCGAACTGGACCGCCGGCACCCCGAACGCCCCCGGTTCCGGCCGACCACGCCGGAGGGGTTCCGGGAGGCCTGGGACCTCAACGAGCGGCTCTGGGAGGCCACCGTCGCCCGGGCCCGCCGGCTGCCCGAGCGGATGCTGCACGAGTCGGTGGACGGTGAGTGGTCGTTCGTCCAGACCCTGCGCCATCTCGCGTTCGCCACCGAGTCCTGGGTGGCCCGCGGTGTCCTGGGCGAGCCGCGCCCCTGGCATCCGCTGTCCCTGCCCTGGGACCGGATGGAGCCCCGGCCGGGAGTGCCGCACGACCGGGAGGCGCGCCCGTCACTGGACGAGGCGCTCGCGCTGCGGCTGGCGGCGATGGGGACCGTGCGCCGGGTGGTCGACGGTCTGACCGCCGAGCGGCTCGACAGCCGCACGGAGCCCCTGGCCGGCCCCGGCTGGCCGGACGAGGGGGAGACCTTCGTGGTCCGCGAGTGCCTGCTGGTCGTGCTCAACGAGGAGTGGTGGCACCGCAGATACGCCGAGCGTGATCTGGCCGTCCTCGAGGAACGGAACTGAATCCATGGAACTCGCCTTCACCGGCCAGGTGATCGAGTGGCGCGGGCCGGCGCCGTACTACTTCGTCCGCGTCCCGGAGCCGGAGTCCGCCGACATCCAGGAGGTGGCGGCGATGGCCACGTACGGCTGGGGTGTGATCCCGGTCCTGGCGCGGATCGGCGAGACCTCCTTCGAGACGTCGCTGTTCCCCCGGGACGGCGGCTATCTGCTGCCGCTCAAGGTCGCGGTGCGCAGACCGGAGGGGCTCTCCGAGGGCGACGACGTGGCCGTACGGATGACCGTACGGATGGCCTCCTGAGGAACTCCCGTACGCAGGGCCACGCAGCCCCGTTGACGCTCCCGCCGCCCCGTCACTACCTTCCGGCCCCATGACTTCCTTACCAAGACTCCGCATCCTCGGGCGGCCGGCGACGGCGCTCGCCCTGACCCTGCTCGCGGCCCTCGCCCCGCGGCCGGCGTCCGCCGCGGACGCCGCCGTGGCGGCGACCGTCTGCAACAAGTACTGCGACGCCCGCGACCCCGCCCTCTCCCCCGACGACCGGACTCCGGTCACCGCGGGCATCTACGGGCGGTCGGTCGTCCTGCACCTCGACGACACCGACGCGATGGGCTGGGCGTCCATCGGCAACGGCAACCCGGGCGACGAGGTCTGGCTCGACCGCTCCTTCGACGGCGGCCGCACCTGGAGCTCGGGCAGCAAGCTCGGCGACACGACCGTCCCGGCGGGCGGGCGCGGCTGGCGCACACTCATGTACAACGTCGACGACTGGAACAACCACGGCGTGGGCGCCCTGCGCGCCTGCGGCAAGGCCGGGGACCGCGCCGAGATCGCGTGCACCCCCTGGGCCCGCGCCACCTGGAACGCCGGCGACCCGCGCAGAGCGGCGGCCACCGGGCTGATGGCCTTCTACAACTACGGAACCGGCCTGTTCGACACCACCGGCTGGTGGAACTCGGCGAACGCCCTGACCGCCGTCATCGACAACATCCGGGCGTCGGGCATGGGCAGTTACTCCTACGCGGTCTCCCGCACGTACGACCTGAACGTGAACGCGGGGGACGGGCAGTTCCGCAACGACTACATCGACGACACCGGCTGGTGGGGGCTCGCCTGGATCGCCGCGTACGACCTGACCGGCGACAGCCGCTACCTGGACACCGCCCGCGCCGACGCCGACCACATGGCCGCGTACTGGGACGGCACCTGCGGCGGCGGGGTGTGGTGGAGCACCGCGAGGACGTACAAGAACGCCATCGCCAACTCCCTCTACATCCAGCTCAGCGCCGCCCTGCACAACCGCGTCCCGGGCGACACGGCCTACCTCGGCCGGGCCCGCGCCGGCTGGGCCTGGTTCCAGGGCACCGGCATGATCAACGGCTCGAACCTGGTCAACGACGGCGTCGACCTGTCCACCTGCCGGAACAACGGCCAGGCCGTCTGGTCGTACAACCAGGGCGTCCTGCTCGGCGCGCTCACCGAGCTGTACAAGGCGACGGGTGACGGCACGCTGCTCACCCGCGCACGCCAGATCGCCGACGCCGCGACGACGACCTCCTCGCTCCACACCGCCGACGGCATCCTGCGCGACCCGTGCGAGGACGGTGACTGCGGCGGCGACGGGCCCTCCTTCAAGGGCGCCCACGTGCGCGGTCTCGGCGATCTCGACACCGCGCTGCCCGACCATCCCTACACCGCCTATCTGAAACGCCAGGCGGACCGCGCGCTGGCGAGCGACCGCAACGCCCTCGACCAGTACGGGCTGCGCTGGTACGGCCCGGTCGACCAGGTGGACGCGGCCCGGCAGCAGAGCGCCGTCGACCTGCTCGACGCGGCACCGTAGAAAGGGAGTTCCCGCACCGTGCGACAACGTTGTCGCACGGTGTCGGGCCGGCGGTCCGCTGTCCGGACCCTCCGCCTTGGCCTCCGCGCCGACCGGGCGCAGGCTCGCGCTGTGGACATGACGACGGAGGGTGCAGGGTGAAAGACCAGCTACGGGCGGTGGTGGTCGGCACCGGCATGATCGGTGCCGTGCACGCCACGGCGATCCGCGCCGCCGGAGGCGAACTGGCCGGAATGGTGGGGTCGACGCCCCCGCGCAGCGCACGGGCCGCCGAGGAGTGGGGCGTGCCCGGCCGGTATCCCGACCTCGCGGCGGTGCTGGCCGACGACAGCGTCCGGGTGGTGCACGTGTGCACGCCGAACGCGCTCCACGTCCCGCAGGCGGAGGCCGCGTTGCGGGCGGGCAAGCATGTGATCTGTGAGAAACCGCTGGCCACGTCGGTCGCGGAGGCCGAGCGGCTGACCGCGCTGGCGGAACGGGCCGGCCTGGTCCTGGCCGTGCCCTTCGTCTACCGCTACCACCCGCTCGTGCGCGAGATCCGGGACCGCCGGCTGCGCGGCGAGTTCGGCGCCTGGCAGCTGATCCACGGCAGTTACCTGCAGGACTGGATGCTGTCGGAGGACGTCTCCTCGTGGCGGGTGGACCCGGGCGAGGGCGGGCCGTCGCGGGCGTTCGCGGACATCGGCTCGCACTGGTGCGATCTGGTCGAGTGGGTGGCCGGCGTCCGGTTCGGCGAGGTGTCGGCGCGCCTGGGCACCACCGTCGCGTCCCGGCCGGCCGGGACCGGCAGCAGCTTCTCGGCCGCCGTCCAGGGCCCGCGGGTCGCGGTACGGACCGAGGACGTGGCGTCGGTCCTGTTGCGCACCACCGACGGCGTGCTCGGGACGCTGACGGTGTCCCAGGTGTCGGCGGGACGGAAGAACCGGCTGTGGTTCGAGCTGGACGGTGCGCGGGCCAGCGCCGTCTTCGACCAGGAGCGGCCGGAGACGGCGTGGCTCGGCGCCCAGGACGGCGCGCGGGTGATCGTGCGCGACCCCCAGCACGGCTCGGCCGAACAGCGGCGGCTGTCGCGGCTGCCCGCGGGCCACGCGCAGGGCTACGCGGACTGCTTCACGTCGTTCGTCGCCGACGCCTACACGACGATGCGGGGCGGGCCCGCGCCCGAAGGCCTGCCCACCGGCGCGGACGGACTCCGCTCGGCGCGGATCGTCGAGGCCGTGCTGCGCTCGGCCGGCTCCCTCGCCTGGACCGGCGTACCCGACACCACCCACGACCAGGAGGCCACCCCATGAAACTCGGCATGCTCACCGCCTGTCTGCCCCGGCTGTCCCTCGCGGAGATCGCCGGGTGGGCGTCCGAGGCCGGCTACGAGGCGCTGGAAGTGGCGGCCTGGCCGGCCGTCGGCGGCCGGGACTTCGAGGCGTCGCACCTGCCGGTGGCCGGCTTCGACGCCCGCGCCGCCGACGAGACACGGGCGCTGTTCGAGCGCCACCGGCTGGAGATCTCCGCGCTGGCCTACTACGAGAACAACCTGCACCCCGACCCCGACCGCCGGGCGGAGATCCACGCCCACCTCAGGGCGGTCGTCGACACCGCGGCCGCCCTGTCCGTCCCGTACGTCGGCACGTTCGTGGGCCGGGACTGGACCCGGCCGGTCGCCGCGAACCTGGAGGAGGCCGGCAAGGTCTTTCCCGACCTGGTCGACTACGCGGGCGAACGCGGCGTGAAGATCATCATCGAGAACTGTGTGATGGAGGGCTGGCACCCGGACGGCTACCCCGGCAACCTCGCCTACTCGCCGGAGCTGTGGGAGTGGATGTTCGGCCTGGGCCTGTACCTCAACTGGGATCCCTCGCACCTGACCTGGATCGGCGTCGACCCGGTCACGACCATCGCGCCGTACGCCGACCGCATCGTGCACGCCCAGGCCAAGGACATCGAGATCCTGCCCGGCCTGGTCGACCGCTACGGCTTCTTCGGCAAGGCGGTACGGCGTGACGACCCATGGGACACGGGCTGGTGGCGCTACCGGGTGCCCGGCCGCGGCCGGGTCGACTGGAACGCGGTCGTGGACGCCCTGTACGAGCACGGCTTCACCGGCACGCTGTCGGTCGAGCACGAGGACCCGCTGTGGGGCGGGACCGAGGACAAGGTCAAGACGGGCCTGGAGATCGCCCACCGGACACTGCGGCCACTCATCGTGGCGTGACAGAGCACGGAGAAGCCCCCGGCCTCAACACTTCCGGCCGGGGGCTTCTTCGTGCTCTGACGCCGTTCACGGCCCGGTCGGAGGAGCGGCCACCGCGGCTTCGCCGGCGAAGTGGCAGGCCGCCCGCTGCCCTGCCGGTGTGAGGGTGAGCTGCGGGTCGCGCTCCACGCAGATCGTCCGCTCCGGGTGCGCCAGCGGGCCGATCGGGCAGCGGGTGCGGAACCGGCAGCCGGAGGGCGGGTTCGCCGGGCTCGGCAGGTCGCCCCCCAGGACGATGCGCTCCCGTGAGGGCGTGGACACACTCGCCACCGGCGACGACGACAACAGCGCGGCGGTGTACGGGTGCTGGGGATTGCCGTAGACGTCGGCGACCTCGCCGTACTCGACGATCCTGCCGAGGTACATCACCGCGACGCTGTCACTGAGGTGCCGGACGACCGACAGGTCGTGCGCGATGAACAGGTACCCCAGGCCGAGTTCGTTCTGCAGCTTCTGCAGCAGGTTGATGATCTGCGCCTGGACCGACATGTCCAGGGCCGAGACGGGCTCGTCGAGGACCAGCGTGCGCGGCCGGCGGGCCAGGGCCCGCGCGATGCCGATCCGCTGCCGCTGCCCGCCCGAGAACGCGTGCGGGTAGCGGTCGAGGAGTTCGGGGCGCAGCCCCACCTGCTCCATCAGCGAGCGTGCTTCCGCTTCGAGCTCCTGGCCGCCGAGACCCCGGAGGCCGAGCGCTTCGGCGAGGGACTGCCGGATCGTGCGCCGGGGGTTCAGGGACGCGTAGGGGTCCTGGAACACGTACTGCACCGAGGACCGGACCCGTGCGAGGTCCTCCTCGCGCATCGCGCTCACGTCGGTGCCGTCGACAAGGACCGACCCCCCGGCGATCGGGTTGATCCCGACGACGGCCCGGGACAGCGTCGACTTGCCGCAGCCGCTCTCGCCGACGAGCCCGACGGTTCGGCCCGCCTGCACGGACAGGCTCACCGAGTCGACGGCGTACACCGGGGGTTCGCGGTGGAACAGGCCGCGCCGCCGTGAACCGACGTCGACACGCAGATCCCGGATCTCCAGTACGGGTTCGTCCGAAGGAGGATCGGGCCGCGGCGCGGGCGCCACGGCTTCCGCGCTCGACGCGTCGCGGCTCGCGGCGACCGCGACGCCGCGCTGCGCCACGAAGCAGGCCGCGGTCTGTCCGCTGCCGCCGATCTCCAGCAGCTCCGGCGGCGCCTGCGTGCACGCGTCCTCGGCGAACGCGCAGCGTGGCGCGAAGGCGCAGCCGGGCGGGAGGGCGGCGGGGTCGGGCGGGGTGCCGGGGATCGCCGGCAGCGGCCGGCCGGCCAGGTCGTCGTCGAGGCGGGGCATGGCTTCGAGCAGGGCGGCCGTGTAGGGGTGGCGCGGATGCTCGAAGACCTGCTTGACGGTGCCCTTCTCGACCGTGCGCCCGCTGTACATCACGACGACGTCCGTGCAGAGCTCGGCGACCACACCCATGTCGTGGGTGATGATCGCGACGGCGATGCCGAGTTCGGTGCGCAGCCGGGCGAGCAGCCGCAGGATCTGCGCCTGGATGGTGACGTCGAGGGCCGTCGTCGGCTCGTCGGCGATGAGCAGCGCCGGATCGTTGGCCAGCGCGATCGCGATGACGACACGCTGGCGCATACCGCCGGAGAACTGGTGCGGGTACTGGTCGATCTTCGTCGTCACGTCGGGAATCCCGACCTGTTCCAGGAGTTCGACCGCCCGCGTGCGCGCGGTCTTCCTGTCGACGCCGTGGACCGTCATCGCCTCGACGATCTGGTCGCCGACCTTCATGACCGGGTTGAGGGCGGCCTGCGGGTCCTGGAAGACCATCGCCACCCTGCTGCCGCGGCGGCGCCGCATCTCGCGTTCGGGGAGCGCGAGCAGGTCCTCGCCGTCGAACCGCACGCTGCCCGCGACGACCTGGCCCGGCGGGCGCAGCATCCGCATGATCGAGCGCGCCGTGACCGACTTGCCCGAGCCGGACTCGCCGACGATGCCCAGCACGTCTCCCGGGTAGACGTCGAAGCTGACGTCGTCGACGGCCTTCACGGCGCCGCTCCCGAGCCTGAACTCCGTGCCCAGGCCCTCGACCCGCAGCAGCGGTACGGCCCTGCCCGTGCCCGCCGCCGGCGGTTCGGTCGTGGGTGAGTTGGTCGTCGGGGTCATCGGCGATTCACCGCCTCGTTGAGTGCGTCGGACATCAGGCCGACGCCCACCGCGAGCAGGAGGAGCAACGCGGCGGGGCCGGTGATGTAGGTCGGGGACTGGATCACGAATCGCAGGCCGTTGTTGAGCAGTACGCCGAGCGACGGCGTGGGCGGCTGCACGCCGAGGCCGACGATGGACAGGCCGGCCTCGATGTAGACGCCGATGACCATCCAGACCGCGCCGTTCACGACGATCGCGTCCATGGCGTTGGGCAGCACGTGCCGGACGAGGAGCCGGCGCCGCGAGACGCCGAGCACCCGGGCGGCGAGGACGTACTCCTTGTCCTGCTGGGCGAGCCAGGCCCCGCGGGCCAGGCGTCCCGCGCTCGGCAGGCCGCCGATCAGGATGGTGAGGAACAGCGCGAACCAGCCGGCACCGAGGATGGCCACCAGAACGACGCCGAGGATCAGTCCGGGGAAGCCGATGACCACGTCGAGCAGCCGCTGCACCCCCGCGCCGAGCCACCCGGAGATCGCCCCGGACAGGCCGAGCAGGGTGCCGATCGCCATGCTCAGCGGCACCGCGGTGAGGATGAGGCTCAGGTCGACGCGAAGCCCGTAGACACTGCGGACGAAGATGTCGCGGCCGAACTCGTCCGTACCGAAGAGGTGCTGTGCCGAGGGACCGGCGAAGGTGGTCGCCCCCTGCTGGTCGTAGCCGCCCGGGAAGAGGACGGGAGCGAGCAGCGCGGCGAGCACCATGATCACGAGGATCGACATGCCGATGGCGCCGCGCGGGGTGCGGAAGGCCGACAGATAGCGGGCCAGCGTCGGATTCAGCCGCCGACGCGTGGCCATCGGTGCCGGCAGGGACAGGTCCGTCATCACTGGTCTCCCAACCTGATCTTGGGGTCGAGCGCCGCCAGGACCAGCTCGGTGACGATCTGGCAGATCACCGCCACGCAGACCACACCGAGGATCAGCACCTGGAGGACGGTGAAGTCGCGCGAGGTCACGCTCGAGACGGCGAGCTGGCCCAGGCCGTTGCGGTTGAAGACCGACTCGATGACCACGGCGCCGGCGAGCAGGGTGCCGATCTCGAGACCGATCGCGACGACCGCGGTTCCGAAGCTGTTGCGCAGCACGTGGCGCAGGGTGATCCGCCGCGGCGAGGCACCCTTGGCCAGGGCGAGATCGACGTAGTCCTCGCTGCGGACCCGGGTCATCTCCGTCTGGAGCAGGCGGGCCACGCCCCCCGCGGGCGGCAGCGCGAGGGCGACCGCGGGGAGTACCAGGTACTGGATGCCGATCGCCGGATCCCGCAGCACGCTCACCTCGCCGCTCACCGGCAGCCAGCGGTGGTACACGCCGAAGACGAGGATCAGCGCGAGTGCCGTGAGGAACGACGGTACGGCGACCAGGACGCTGTTGCCCAGATCGAGCGTGGTCCGCGCCCACCAGCGCCTGGTCGAGCCGGCGAGCACCCCCAGCGTCGTCCCGATGACGACGACGAGCAGGGTGGCGAACACGGCCAGTTCCACGGTGCTCTCCAGCCGGTCGCCGATGAGGCTCGCGACGCTGCGGTGGAGGAGGTAGGACTGGCCCAGGTCGCCGTGGAACAGGCCGGAGATCCAGTCCCAGTACTGCACCACCTGCGACCGGTCCAGCCCCAGCTCCTTGCGGATGGCGGCGATGTTCTCGGCCGTCGGGTCCGAGCCGGCGAGGGTGACGGCGACGTCACCGGGAGCGAGCCGGGGCAGGGCGAAGGCGACGACCGAGCTGGCGAACAGCACGAACACCACCGACGGCACCTTGCGCAACAGGAACCGGATCATTTCGACAGCCACGTCCCGCCGAGGTCGAGGAAGCCCGTCCGGGTGGCCTTGATGCCGCCCACGGACGACGCCCGGACGGTCAGGGTCGGGCGCGTGATCAGCGGGAGAGCGAACGCCTGGTCGAGGAGGTACTCGTTGTAGTCGTGCACCGCGGTCTTCTGGGCGTCGGTCGAGGCCGCGGTGGTGACCTTCTGGACGAGCGCGGTGTACTGCGCGTCCTTGAACTTCATCAGGTTGTCGCCCGCGAGGTACTCGGGCCGGCTGACGACCTGGGACGCGGGCGACAGGGCGTTGCTGCTCATCATCAGGACCGCGGGCGTGCCCATGTTCCGCTTGGCGATCCGTTCGTCGTACTCGGTCGCGCTGAGCAGTACGGGCTTGGCGGTCAGACCGACGGCGGCGAGGTTGTTCTTGATGATCTGGAAGATGCCCGTGGCTTCAGGGGTGTTGAGCGTGACGACGTTGAACGAGGCCTTCTTCACCCCCGCCTTGGCGAGCAGCTGCTTCGCCTTGTCCGGCTGGTAGGTGTACTGCTTCGCCTGGGCGGCGTCGTAGCCGACGGTGGAGGTCCGCCACGGCAGGTCCGTCGCCTCCGCCTGCCCGCCCTCGACCTGTTCCACGATGCGGTCGCGGTCGATCGCGTACTGCACCGCCTGGCGGACGGTCTTGTCGTCGAACGGCGCCTTCGTCACGTCGAGGGCGAGGGGGATGGCCGATCCGCCCGAGCTCACGAGGGCGTAGCCCGGCTGCTTGCTCAGGCTGCGGGCGTCGAGGGCGGGTATGCCGACGCCGTACTGGACACGACCGCTGCGGATCGCCGACACGATGGCCGTCGGGTCGTTGATGATGTTGATCTCGATCTTGTCGAGGTGGGTGTTCTTCGCGTCGCGGTACTTCGCGTACTTGGTGAGCTCGACCTTGCCCCCGGGCGTCCACGACTTCCAGGCGAAGCGGCCGGTGCCGTCGACGGCCTTGCCGGCCGCGTAGCCGGCGTAGGTCGCGGGGTTGACGATCGGCATCGTCTCGAAGAGGTCGAAGATGTTCGGCGTCGCCTTGGAGAAGGTGAGCTTCAGCTCGTGATCGCCTTCGGCCTTCATCGTCTTGATCTGCGCGGCGATCGGCTGGTTCGCCGCGCCCGTCGCCGGGTCCTGGACCTTCTTCAGCGTGAAGATGACGTCGTCCGCCGTCAGCTTGCGTCCACTGTGGAACGTGACGTCGTCGCGGAGCGTGATGTCCATGCTCATGGCGTCGGGCGCGAGTTTCCACGACTTGGCGAGGACGCCGGTGGGCTTGCCGGTCTGGGGACCGATGAGCGTGAGGGTCTCGAAGACCTGGTACTCGGAGAGCAGGTTGCCGAAGGAGGTCTTGAGGAACCCTCCGGGGTCGACGTCGCTCGTCTGCGCGACGACGAGGGTGCCTCCGTTGCGCATCGGGCCGGCGGACGCGGAGGTCCCGGCGGCGGGCTGGGTGGCGGCGCTGCACGCGGCCGACGTGGCCAGGGCCGCGCCCACGGCGACGGTGGCCGTCAGTCTGCGGTACCTGGCTGGCTGGGTGAGTGACATCGGTGCTCCTCGAGGGTGGGAGTCGGGCAAAGTTCGGGTGAGGGGGCGGCCGCGCCCCGCGGGGCCGGTCGCCGCGGGTCAGCGATGTGCGCGCAGGTCGAGCGCCACCTTGCCCCAGGGGTGGCCGGACTCGACTTCGCGCAGGGCGGCCTCGGCGTCCTCGAACGGGAAGACGCTGCGGACGTGCGGATCGAGCCGTCCGTCCGCCACCCGCCGGGCCAGTTCGGTGAGGGTTTCGGTCGTGCTCTCACGCTTCAGCGGGTGGGCGCCGAACCGGGCCGCCGTCTCGGGGTCGGCGACCGTGAGGATCCGGCAGCCGAGGGAGATCACGGGCAGGACGCTCCGCAGTGCGTCCCCGCCCACGAGATCGAGGATCGCGTCGACCCCGTTCGGCAGGGCCGTGCGCAGCCGTTCACCGAAAGCGGCGCCGTCGTAGGGGATCACCGTGGCGCCCAGCGACTCGACGAACCCCCGTTTGGCCGCGGCGGCGGTCCCCGCGACGGACACTCCTGCGGCATGGGCGAGCTGCGCGGCCGCGACGCCGACGCCGCCGCCGATCCCCAGGATCAGCAGACTCTCCCCGGCTTTCGGGGCGAGCTGCGCGATCCCGTCGTAGGCGGTTCCGACCGCGACCGGCAGCACGGCCGCGTCGGTGAAGGAGACCTCGGCCGGCTTGAGTGCCGTCCGGCTCGCGGTCAGCAGCGCGAAGCGCGCGTATCCGCCGCAGCCCCGGTCGGTGGTGCCGAACACCGGGTCGCCGACGGCGAACGCGTCGACGCCCTCGCCGAGTCGTACGACCACGCCCGCGGCCTCCCGTCCGAGGACGGCCGGCAGGTCGAGGTGCAGGAAGGCGCGGTGCATCCCGGCCCGGACCTTCCAGTCCACCGGGTTGACCCCGGCGGCGTGCACCTCGACGAGGAGCTCGCCCGGCCCCGGCACGGGCCGGGGCGGATCGAGGAACCGCTGCACCTCCGGTCCGCCGTAGGCGGTGAATCCATACGCTGCGGGCACTGCGAGCCTCCAGGACTGGGACGTGGTGACGGGGTGGTCAGTGCTGCCGGCGGGCCCACTCGCCGCAGAGCCGGACACTGTCCTCGGGGGTCGCCTGTGCGCCCTTGTCGACCTCGATGACGAGCCAGCCGTCGAAGCTGTCGGGCAGCGCGGCGAGGGTGGCGGGGATGTCCACGGAGGCGTGGCCGGGCTCCGCCCACAGTCCGGCGAGGACGGTCTGCTGGTAGGTCCACCCCTCGGCCCTGCCGCGCTCGGCGACGTCGGCGTGGTAGTCCTTGACGTGCATCGCGGCGACCCGCTCCCCGTACTCGCGGATCAGACCGATGACGTCGGCGCCGGCCCAGCCGAGGTGGCCGATGTCCGGGCCGAACGACAGGACGTCCGCCGGGACGGTGTCGAGGATGAAGCGCGTCTCCTCCTCGGTCTCCGCCCAGGTGCCGATGTGCGGGTGGAAGGCGGCGGTGACTCCGTTGGCCCTGGTGGTCTCGCCCATCCTGGCGAACACGTCGCGGACCCGCTCCAGCCGTTCGGGGGTGCCGTCGGCACCCACCGCGGGGCGGTGCACCCGCGGCGCCTGCTTGTTCATGCCGGTGGCCACGAACACGGTGGGCAGGCCGAGTTCGGCCATCTGCGTGCTCATCCGGTCGGTCTTGTGGAGGAGTTCCCGAAGACTCGCCTCGTCCTCGGGCAGCGGGCCCGAGATGTAGCCGGGGGCGGGCAGCAGACCGTGGTCGGCGAGCAGTCGGGCGTACTCCGCCGTGGTGAGGTCCGCCGGGACCTCCGCGTGCACGGAGCGGATGCCCGACTCCTTGATGACCTTGAGGCGTTCGGCGAGCGGCGGGGCGATGGACGGGTCGATCCAGCCGTCGTCGGTGGCGATCCACTGCAGCGGGTTGATCGCGATCTTCTCGGGGCTGATGGTCATGAGGGGGCCTTTCGTCGAGGGTGAACGGTCAGGCGGAGTAACGGGGTTCGGGGCGTTCGCAGGTGCTTTCCAGCTGCACCGTCCGGCCCGACCGGGAGGAGTCCTCCACCGCGCACAGCGTTTCGAGGACGTGGAAGGCGAAGGAGGCGTTCGCGCGGTGCGGGCCGCCTTCGACCGCGGTCGCCAGGTCGCGTACACCGAGGCCGCGCCGGGCCTGTTCCTTGGTGCCGACGGCGCCGAAGAGCTCGACGGCCGGCTCCAGCACCGTCCAGTCGCCGTCACCATGGCGCCGCAGGCGTACGTCGCCGTCGAAGTGGTTCGGGTTGGGCAGCGACAGCGTGCCCTCGGTGCCGTAGATCTCCATGGCGGGCAGGTCGGTGTCCCAGACGTCGAAGCTCATCTGGGTGGTGCCGATGACGCCCGAGGCGAAGGTGAGGACGGCGGCGGCATGGGTGGGGACGGTGACGTCGATGGAGTCGACGGCCCGGTCGGGCGCGGTGACGGTCCGCCGCGGCGCGCCGATGCGGCTGCTCGCGCTGACCGAGCGCACCGGGCCAAGGGCGTTGACGAGGATCGCGAAGTAGTAGGGACCCATGTCCATGACCGGGCCGCCGCCCTCCTGGAACAGGAAGGCCGGGTTCGGGTGCCAGGTCTCGGCCTTGCTGTGGCTGATGAACGCGGAGGCGCCGATCGGGGTGCCGATCGCCCCCGAGTCGATCGCCCTGCGCAGCGTCTGGCTCGCGCTGCCCAGGAAGGTGTCGGGCGCCGACCCGAGGAGGCGCCCGCTGCGGGCGGCCGCCTCCAGGACGGTCCGGCCCTCCTTGACGGTCGTGCCCAGGGGCTTCTCGACGTACACGTGCTTGCCGGCCTCCAGGGCGGCGACGACGGTGCGGGCGTGGTGCACCGGAGGCGTGAGGTTGACGAGGATCTCCACCGTGTCGTCGGCGTAGAGCTCCGCGTCGTCTCCCCAGGCCTGGATGGAGTGTTCGGCGGCGGCCTGTTCGGCCCGGGCCACGTCGATGTCACCGACGCGGACGATCCGCAGTTCCGAGTGGCGGGCCAGGCCGGTCACGTACCGGCCGAAGATGTTGCCGCTGCCCAGGATGCCGATGCGATGCGTCTGCTTGGCCATGCCGTGGTTCCTCCGGAGAACGAGGGGTGGGGTGGGGGGAATGCGTGGCGGGGAGCGGGCCGGTGGTGGAGAACGGGACGGCCGCTCAGGCCGAAACGCGTGACCGGTTCCGGCTGGGGTGCTCGGTATTCAAGGCCCGCGCCGGGGAGGGGGACGACGGCCGCGGTCCGGTGAGCGGAATACCGGGAGCCGGGTTATCGAATCGTGATAAATGAAGGTGACGGGTCGTCAGGTCGCTCGGGGCGGGGCGCGTGGACCGGCCGCCCGGGCACCGGGCACCGCACACCCAACCGAGGGGTGGGCGTGACGGAACATGCAGGTCGGAGGTGCGCGGCACGACTCCGTCCGGGCTCTCGCACGGGCCGCCGGAGGGTCGCTGCGGGCACACGGACGACACACGGAAATGCCGCCCGGAGGGGGCGGTTCCGCGCCTGGATGAGGCCTCGGTCGTCGGAGCGTGGTTCATCGAGTGATCCGATCTCATTGCCTCGGATACCTCTCCCGGCTACACTCCGGCACTTTTTTCCGCGCCATCCAGAGTGAACACCAGGTTGCTTCTCACCATCGTTTGGTTCGCACATGAGGGACAAGACGCCGTTTTAAGTTTTTTCAGCGAACTAAAATCGACGCAACACCCGCGCCGTCGCGGGCCGAATGTCGCGGTTGACGCACTCCCCCCGCAGACCGGATGGTGAGGGGACGCAAGGAGGCGGAATTAAGACCGTGACAGTTCATAAAGGCGGGATCCATCCGACCGCTCCAGCCCTGCTGCCCGCGGTTCCCGCGGGGCTTCGCCGAGTCCTGGAACTGGTCGTCTCGGGCCAGGCGACCAGCCGGGCCGAGATCGCGCGGCGCAGCGGGCTCGCCCGCTCGACGGTCGGTCAGCAGGTCGACCATCTCGTCGGACACGGCATCCTGCGGGAGCTCGAGTCGAGCGAGTCGGTGCGCGGCCGGCCCCCTCGGGTGCTGACGCTCTCGCCACGCGCGGGCACCGTCGCCGTGGCCGACGTCGACACCCTGGCCTCACGCGTCGCGATCGCCGACCTCACCGGACGGATCCTCGCCGAGGACAGCGTGCGCGTCCGCCTCGAGAGCGGGCCGGAAACGGTGCTGGATGCGCTGTCCGAGTGCCTGTCGGACCTGCTGCGGAAGGCCGGGCGCGACCCGCGCAGGGTCCGTCAGGTGGTGATGGGCCTGCCCGGACCCGTCGACGTCCAGCGCGGCTGCGCCATCCGCCCGACCGGCATGCCGGGCTGGGACGCCTACCCGGCGGCCGAGGTCCTGAGCGCCCGCTTCGGCGCCCCCGTCCTGCTGGACAACGACGCCAACCTCCTCGCCCTCGGCGAGGCGGCCCAGGACCAGGTCGACACCCCGCTCCTCTGCCTCAAGATCGCGGCCGGGATAGGCGCCGGACTCGTCATGGCCTCCGGCGACGTCTACCGGGGGGCCGACGGAGCCGAGGGCGACGTGGGCCACATCCGGGCCGTCGACGGCAGCGACGCCCTGTGCACCTGCGGCAACGTGGGCTGCGTGCGGGCCGTCGCCTCGCACCGCGCCATCCTGCGCACCCTGGGCATCCCCGAGACGACGGACGACGATCCACGGCACGGCGAACGCGAACTGGCCGAACGCGTCGCCGACAACGATCCGTCGGCCGTGCACGCCCTGCGCCAGGCCGCCACCGCGATCGGCGAGGTCGCGGCCATGCTGGTCCTCATGTACAACCCCCGCACCCTGGTCCTCGGCGGCCCGCTGAGCGACCTGCGCGACGACCTCCTGTCCGGGGTGCGGGCCGTGGTGTACCAGCGCGCCCTGCCCCTGACCACGCGCAAACTGACCATCACCACCGCCCGGTCCGACGGCACCTCCGCGATCCACGGCGGCATCGCCCTCGCCCTGCGGGACGTCTTCAGCGAGCAGGGGATCGCGCGGATGCTGGTGGAGGACCGGGAGGTCTGACGCCACCGGGCCGCTGACGACCCACGCGAGAAGGGCCTTCGCGAGCTGTCCGCCCGCGAAGGCCCTTCCACCGGTCGGGACGACAGGATTTGAACCTGCGACCCCTTGACCCCCAGTCAAGTGCGCTACCAAGCTGCGCCACGTCCCGCCGCGCTGCCGCCGCGGTGAGCTGCGGGAACGCGCGGTTCGACCTTACCGCACGCGGGCGGGGGCAGGGCTCGGGGTGCGCCGGGCGGCCGGGCGCGAGGGCCGGGCGGAGGAGTTGACAGCCGTTTTGGTCTGACCTTTGATATGTTCCAAACAATCCGGCAGAGATCCGGCAGAGGGGTGTCCCCGCCGTGGACTTCGAACCGACCGAGGACCAGAACACGATCCGCGAGGCCGTCGCCGGGCTCCTGAAGGACTTCGACGACCGGTACTGGATGGAGAAGGACCGCGACCACGCCTTCCCCGAGGAGTTCTACGCCGCCGTCGCCGGCGGCGGCTGGCTGGGCATCACGATCCCGGAGGCCTACGGCGGCCACGGCCTCGGCATCACCGAGGCCACGCTGCTGCTGGAGGAGGTCGCGCGCTCCGGCGGCGGGATGAACGCAGCCAGCGCGATCCACATGTCGATCTTCGGCATGCATCCGGTGGTGGTGCACGGCTCCGAGGAGCTGAAGCGGCGCACCCTGCCGCGTGTCGCCTCGGGCGATCTGCACGTGTGCTTCGGGGTGACCGAGCCCGGCGCGGGCCTGGACACCACGAGCATCACCACGTTCGCGCGCCGGGAGGGCGACCACTACGTCGTCAGCGGGCGCAAGGTGTGGATCTCCAAGGCGATGGAGTCGGAGAAGATCCTGTTGCTGACCCGGACGTCCCGGCCGGCCGAGACCGGCCGCCGCACCGACGGCATGACCCTGTTCCTCACCGACCTCGACCGCGGCCGGGTCGACATCCGGCCCATCCCGAAGATGGGCCGCAACGCCGTCACCTCGAACGAACTGTTCATCGACGACCTGCGGGTGCCCGCCCGGGACCGGGTCGGCGAGGAGGGCGAGGGCTTCCGCTATCTGCTCGACGGGCTCAACCCCGAGCGGATGCTGATCGCCGCGGAGGCGCTCGGCATCGGCCGGGTCGCCCTCGACCGGGCCGTACGGTACGGCCGTGAGCGGGTCGTCTTCGGGCGGCCGATCGGGATGAACCAGGGCGTGCAGTTCCCGCTCGCCGACTCGCTGGCCCGGCTGGACGCGGCCGAGCTGGTCCTGCGCAAGGCGACCTGGCTGTACGACAACGGGCGGCCCTGCGGGCGGGAGGCGAACACCGCCAAGTACCTGTGCGCGGAAGCCGGGTTCGACGCCGCCGACCGTGCGCTGCAGACGCACGGCGGGATGGGCTACTCGGAGGAGTACCCGGTGGCCCGCTTCTTCCGCGAGGCACGGCTGATGCGGATCGCGCCGATCAGCCAGGAAATGATCCTGAACTACCTGGGATCGCACACGCTGGGACTTCCGAGAAGCTACTGACGACCCGACGGGCCGGGTCCGTGCGATCCCGGGGCGCGCTCGGCACCCTGGGCCAGGTGAACCACTCCGCCCCTCGCCACCGGGCAGGTACTGCCGGTGGACGCGGGGCATGGTCATGTGACATCCGCCGACGCCTCCGTATTGAATGGTCCGACCGAAACGGACCCGGACGAGAGGCTCACACCGTGCCGCACTCCGAGCAGCAGCCCGTCCCCCGTTTCGAGACGCTCACCGTGCCGAAGGCCTCGGACGTCCTCGCGGCCGAGGTGCGGGAGCGGATCCTGTCCGGGGAGTTCCGGGAGGGTACGGCGCTGCCTCCGGAACGGCAGCTGGTCGAGCAGACCGGGCTGAGCCGGGCGACCGTGCGGGAAGCGCTGCGGATCCTCGAGGTCGAAGGGCTGCTGGAGATCAAGCCGGGCCGCGGGGGCGGCGCGTTCGTGCACCGGCCGGGGCGGGAGTCCCTGGCGCACACCGTGCAGCTGGTGATCCGGGGCCAGCGGATCCGGCTGGAGGCGCTGCACGAGACGCGGGAGGCCATCGAGCCGGCCTGCGCGGCGCTCGCGGCCCGCCGCCGCACCGACCGGGACCTGGAGGAACTCGACGCGGAGCACGCGGAGTTGGTCGGCGCGGGCGAGGACATCCAGCGGTTCCTGCGGGCCAACGTGCGCTGGCACACGGCGGTGGCGCGGGCGGGCGGCAACGAGCTGCTCATCGGGTTCATGAGCGCGCTCTCCCGCTCCATCCATGCGGCCACGAATCTCGAGGCGTTCATGGACGCCGGCGTCCGTGAGCTGACCGCCCGCGCGCACGCCAAGATCACGGACGCGATCCGGGACGGCGACGAGGCGGCGGCCGCCCTCCGCATGACCCGGCATGTCTGCGGTTTCGCCCGGGCCGCCGCCGAGGTGGACCACCGCCGGTCCGTGTGAGAGCCGGCGCCGGGTGCGCCCGCGCACCACCGCTCATGAGAATGTGATTCTCAAATATGTGCAACCCCATTGACAGTTTCGGTCCGACCTTCAATACCATCCCGGTATGAGCGAGGTGAGTCCCGTACTGACCGTGGCCTCCGACGGAGACATCCGCATCGTCACCCTGAGCCGCCCCGACCGGCTCAACGGCGTCTCCGAAGAGCTGCACCGCAGGCTCTCCGAGGTGTGGCGCGAACTCGCGGACGACAGCGGGGCGCGCGCGGTCGTGCTGACCGGCGCGGGCCGGGCGTTCAGCGCGGGCGGTGACTTCGACCATCTGCGCCGCCACCACACCGACCCGGAGCTGCGGGAGCGGTCGATCCGGCTGGACCGGACGATCCAGACCGACATGATCCGCTTCCCGCTGCCGGTCGTCGCGGCCGTCAACGGCCCCGCCGTGGGCCTGGGCTGCTCGCTGGCCCTGGGCTGCGACCTGGTGCTGATGGCCGAGGACGCGTATCTGGCGGACCCGCATGTGTCGGTCGGTCTGGTCGCGGGCGACGGCGGGGTCACACTGTGGCCGCTGCTGACCAGCCTGCTGCGGGTGAAGGAGTACCTCTTCACCGGCGACCGCATCCCGGCGGCCACGGCGGTCGAACTGGGCCTGGCCAACCGGGTCGTGCCCGGCGACCGGCTGCTCGACGAGGCGCTCGTCCTGGCCCGCCGGCTCGCCGCGCAGCCCGCCGAGGCCCTGCGCGCCACGAAGGCGGCGCTGGCGGCGGTGGTGGAGCAGGTCTCCCGGGGCGGCATGGAGGCCGCGCTGCTCGCCGAACGGTCCACCATGACGAGCCCGGACCACATCCGCATCGTCGAAGCACTCGCCTCGCGGGCCGGCCGCCGCGCGGCCGACGGGGAGGAGTGAGCGTGGAGTCCGGGGAGTTCCTGCTCGTCCGCGATCTCCTGCGGTCGTTCGCGGCCCGGCACCGGGTCGGCTCCGCCGACGAGGCGAAGCCCGCGGCCCGCACCACCGCCCAGCAGGCGCTGGAGGCACTGGGCCTGGCCGGCCTGAGGCGTACGGCGCCGCCGGTGGCGACCGTGCAGGAGTGCGCGCTGCTCGCCGAGGAACACGGCCGGCTGCCGCTGACCACGTCCCTGCTGGGGACGGTCCTGCTCGCCCCCGAGCTGGCCCGCCTCGTGGGCGGTGTGGACGGCACTCCCACCATCGCCCTCGCCCCCGACCTGCGCTTCCCCTCCGCGAACCCCCGCGCACTCGTCGCCTGGGACTGCGAGGGCGCCGACGGCGCGCTGTGCGTGGACGCCGAAGGGGCCGTCACCCGGGTCGAGTTGGGTGATCCGGCCCCCACCGCCGACCTGCTCCGCGCGGTCCGCGCGGCCCACCCGGGCCCGCTCGTCGGACGGCTCGCCCCCGAGGACCACCGCCACTGGCAGGCGTACGCCCTGGTGATCGTGGCGAGCGAACTCGTCGGTGCGGCAAGGGAGTTCGTCAGGCTGAGCGTGGACTACGCCCGCGAGCGCCGCCAGTACGGGCGCCCCATCGGCTCCTTCCAGGCCGTACGGCACCTGCTGGCCGACGCGACCGTCCTGACGGAGGCGGGAGCGAGCGCCGTCCGGTACGCGGCCTGGTGCCTGGACCACGAGCCGGCCGGCCGGGCGCTCACCGCGGCCCGGGTCGCCAAGGCGGAGGCCGGTTCCTCGGCCGTGGAGGCGGTGTACACCGGCATGCAGGTGTTCGGCGGGATCGCCCAGACCTGGGAGCACGTGGCCCATCTGTATCTGCGCAGGGTCCTGGTCGGCGCGAACGTCCTCGCGACGACCGCCGACCTGCTGACCGCGCTGGCCCGGCCGGAGGAGGCGGCATGACCACGGACACCCCCCTCGACTTCGGCGACCCGGCCGGCCTGGAGAAGCTGCGCGCCGAGTTCCGCACCTGGCTGACCGGACACCCGCTCCCCGCACGCCTCCCCGGCGAACCGCTCCCCGTCTTCCTCCACCGCTGGCACCGCCTGCTGCACTCCGGCGGCTGGGTCGGCCTCGACGTTCCCGAGGAGTACGGCGGCCGTGGCCTGACCTCCCTTCACCAGATCGCCGTGAGCGACGAGTTGGGGGCGCGGGGCGCACCCGGCGTGCCCCGGATCGGCTATCTCGCCCACGCCCTGCTGGAGTTCGCCTCCGAGGAGCAGCGCCGCCGGCTGCTGCCGCGCATGCTCGCCGGGGACGACGTGTGGTGCCAGGGTTTCAGCGAGCCCGGTGCCGGCTCCGACCTCGCCGGGATGAGCACGTTCGCCGAGCGCCACGCCGACGGCCACTACACCGTGCGCGGCCAGAAACTCTGGACGAGCTACGCCCAGTACTCCGACCACTGTCTCCTGCTCGCCCGTACCGACCGCGCCGCTGCCCCGCACGCCTCGATCACCGCGTTCGTCCTGCCCCTGGACCGGCCGGGGGTGACCGTACGCCCGTTGCGGGCGGCCAATGGCGACGACGAGTTCTGCGAACTGTTCCTGGACGACGTACGGCTGGCCGGGGAGGAGCGGATCGGGGCCGAGGGGGACGGCTGGGCGCTGGCGATGACGACGGTGTCGTACGAGCGCAACGCGCTGGACACCGGGCATCTGTCGAAGTACGGGCTGCTGGTGGAGCGGCTGCGGCGGACGGCACGCGAGCGGGCCGGGGAGCTGCCGGACGGGCTGCTGTCGGAGATCGGGCGGTGTTTCGTCGACTACGAGGTGCTGCTCGCGCACACCCGCCGCCGGATCGCCGAGCGGCTGGCCGGGCAGGCGGCCGGACCGGAGTCGTCGGTGGACAAACTGCTGATGACCGGGGCCGAACAGCGCCTGTACGCGACCGCGTTGAAGGTCTTTCCGGAGGAGCTGCACGGGCCGGGCGGCGAGCTTCTCGCCGAGTACCTCTACTCCCGCGCCGCGTCCGTGTACGGCGGGACCTCGCAGATCCAGCGGAACATCATCGCCAAGCGCGTGCTGCGCCTGACCGACGGAGACGGCTGATGGGTCGACTCGAGCTTCACGACCAGGAGTTCCGGAGCATCCCGAACGTCATCAGGCTCGCCGCACGCCGGTTCGGCGACGCGACCGCCCTGGTGGACGGTGAACAGCGCCTGAGCTTCTGCGATCTGGAGGCGCTGATGCTGCGGTCCGTGCGGTCGGCGGTCGCGCTCGGCATCGGACCCGGCGACCGGGTGGGCCTGTGCGCGCCGAACTCGGCGGAGTGGATCGTCGCCGCGCTCGGCGTGCAGGGCGCCGGCGGGATCCTCGTCCCGCTCAACACCCGTTTCAAGGCACAGGAGATCTCCTACATCCTGCGCAAGTCGGGTGCGAAGGCTCTGTTCGCCGCCGCGTCCTTCCTGGGAACCGACCACATCGGCGATCTCCGGGCGGCCGACCCCGGGCTGCCCGCGCTGGAGAAGACGGTCTCGATGCTCGGGCCGCGCGGGTCGGCCGGGCTCTCCTGGGACGAGTTCCTGGCAGCGGGAGACCGGTCGACGGACGCGCACGCCGCCGTCGACCGGCTCACCCCTGACCAGCCCTCCGACGTGATGTTCACCTCCGGCACCACCGGCCACCCCAAGGGCGTGATCCTCACCCACGGCCAGTCGCTGCGCGCGTACGGCTGGATGTCCGAGGAGTACACCTTCCGCGCCGACGACACCTTCCTCGTCGTCCCGCCGTTCTTCCACTGCTTCGGCTACAAGGCGGGCTGGCTGGCGTCCTTCCTGCACGGTGTGACCGTGATCCCGATGCCGGTCTTCGACGCCGGGCGGGCGCTCGAGATCATCGAACGGGAGCGGGTGAGCATCCTGCTCGGTCCGCCCACGGTCTTCCACGACCTGCTGGGCCACCCCGACCGCCCCCTGCGCGACCTCTCCTCCCTGCGGGTCTCCATGACCGGCGGCACGACGATCCCGGAGTCCCTGATCCGCGCGATGAGGAAGGACCTCTCCTTCGACATCGTGCTCAGCGCCTACGGGCTCACCGAGTCGACGGCGCTGGTCACCTCGACCCGCCCCGGCGACAGCGAGGAGACGGTCGCCCGCACCACCGGCCGCCCCATCCCCGGTGTCGAGGTCCGTATCGACGGCGCGGAGGGCGTCGGCGAGATCCTCGTCCGCGGTTACAACGTCACGCGTGGCTACTGGGACGATCCCGGGGCGACCGCCGAGACCGTCGACCCCGACGGCTGGCTGCACACGGGGGACGTCGGGCGTGTCGACGAGGCCGGCCATCTCTCCGTCGTCGACCGCAAGAAGGAGATGTTCATCGTCGGCGGGTTCAACGCCTACCCCGCGGAGATCGAGAAGCTGCTCCTCGGCTACGGGCCCGTGGCCCAGGTCGCGGTGATCGGGGTGCCGGACGAGCGGCTCGGGGAGGTGGGCTGCGCCTTCGTCGTCCCTGGACCGGGGGCGGAGGTCACCGAGGCCGACGTCGTCGCGTGGGCGCGGGCGCACATGGCCAACTTCAAGGTGCCGCGCCATGTGCGGTTCGTGGAGCGGCTCCCGCGCAACGCCAGCCAGAAGGTGCTCAAGCACGAACTGCGCGCGGAATTCGGAGCCTGAGGATGGCAGCGAGCGGACCCCTCGCCGGGATCACCGTCGTGGCGCTGGAGCAGGCCGTGTCGGCGCCCCTGTGCACCCGCACGCTCGGCGACCTCGGTGCCCGGGTCGTCAAGGTGGAGAACCCGGACGGCGGTGACTTCGCCCGGCACTACGACGACGTCGTGCGCGGACTCGGGGCGCACTTCGTCTGGCTCGGCCGGGGCAAGGAGTCGGTGGCCCTGGACCTGAAGTCCGAGGCGGGGCTCGCGGTACTGCACCGGCTGCTCGACCGGGCCGACGTCCTCGTCTCCAACCTCACCCCGGGCGCCACCGCCAAGCTGGGCGTCTCCCCCGCCGACCTGGCGGTACGGCATCCCGGTCTGATCCCGGTCGAGATCGACGGGTACGGCCCCGGCGGCCCCCTCTCCCACAAGCGCGCCTACGACCTGCTCGTCCAGGCCGAGTCGGGGGTGTGCGCGGTGACGGGCCGGCCGGGTGAGCCCGCCAAGCCGGGGCCGCCGGTGGCCGATGTGTCGAGCGGGCTGTACGCGGCGCTGTCCGCGGTGGCGCTGCTGTTCGCGAAGGGCCGGGGCCGGCCGGCCGGTTCGGCGGCGGTGAGCCTGTTCGACACGATGACCGAGCTGATGGGCTACCCGCTGACGTACACCCGGCACACCGGTGTGGAACAGCTGCCGCTCGGCATGAGCTCGCCGGCGGTGGCACCGTACGGCGCGTACCGGACGGCCGACGGGCAGACCGTCGTCCTCGGGACGACGAACGACCGCGAGTGGGACCGGCTCGCGCGCGGGCTGCTGGGCCGTCCCGACCTCGCGGACGACGAGCGGTTCCGCAGCAACGCCGGACGGGTCGAGCACCGGGCGGTCCTCGACGCGGAGATCGCCGCCTGGTGTGCGCGGCACGAGTTGGGGCACGTCCAGGAGCGCGCGGACTCGGCCGGTATCGGCAACGCCCGCTACAACACGCCGAGCGAGGTCGTCGCCCACCCGCATCTGGCGGCGCGTGACCGGTGGCGGGAGATCGAGACACCGAACGGGCCGGTGCAGGCACTGCTGCCGCCTCCGGTGATCTCCGGGTACGAGCCGCCGATGGGCGCGATACCCGCCCTCGGGCAGCACACGGACGCCGTCCTCGCCGAACTGGGCTACACCGGCGAGGAGATCGCCGCGCTTCACGGGCGGGGGGTCGTGCGGTGACCGTGCTGTTGACGGACGACCGGGACGGGGTGCGCACCCTGACACTCAACCGTCCGCACCGCAGGAACGCCCTCGACGCCGAACTCTGGGAAGCCCTGCGGGCGGCCCTCGCCGAGGCGGGCGGCGACCGGAACGTACGGGCCGTCGTGCTGACCGGGGCGGGCGGGGCGTTCTGCTCCGGGGCGGATCTCTCCAGGCCGCTCGGCGAGCCCCATCCCCTGTACCGCATGCGGACGTTGACCGAGGTGGCGCTGCTGCTGCACGAGCTGCCGATGCCGACGGTGGCCAAGGTGTGCGGGCCCGCGGTGGGCGCGGGCTGGAACCTCGCGCTCGGCTGCGATCTGGTCGTCGCGACCCCCGAGTCGACGTTCTCCCAGATCTTCGCCCGGCGCGGCCTCTCCCCGGACCTCGGCGGAACCTGGCTGCTGCCGAAGCTCATCGGCCTCCAACAGGCCAAGCGGCTGGCCCTGTTGGCGGAGACGCTCGACGCGGCTGAGGCGCGTGCGCTGGGTCTGGTCACCTGGGTGGTGGACGGGGACCAGGTGGACGCCTTCGTCGACGACCTCACCGCGCGGCTCACGGCCGGCCCGCCGGTGGCGCTCGCGCAGACCAAGGCCCTGCTGAACGAGGGGGCCGACCGCACGCTGCGGGACGCCCTGGCGGGCGAGGCGCGGGCCCAGTCGGTCAACTTCGCCTCCGCCGACGCCCGGGAGGCGTTCGCCGCGTTCGCGCAGAAGCGCACACCGGGCTTCACGGGCCGCTGGGCGGTGCCGGGACGGACGGAGGACACATGATGCGGGAAGCGGTGACCGTGGCGGCGGTGCGTCCGCCGGCCGGGAAGCAGACCGCCCTGGTCGAACTCGCCTTCTGACGGGAGCCGTCCGTGCAGCGCACGCTTTTCACCGACGATCACGAGACGTTCCGCGCCCTGGTCCGGGACGTGGTGGCGAACGAGGTGGTGCCGTACTACACCGAGTGGGAGAAGGCCGGCCGGCTGCCGCGTTCCTTCTTCGAACTGCTGGGCTCGCTGGGCCTGTTGGGCATGGCTGTGCCGGAGGAGTACGGCGGTGGCGGACTGCCGGACTACCGCTACAACGTCGTCCTCCAGGAGGAGGCCGCCCGCGCCCTGGTCACCCTGGGCACGGTCCGCACCCAGCTCGACGTGATCCTGCCGTACTTCCTCGCCTACGCCGACGCGGGTCAGCGGCAGCGCTGGTTCCCGGGGCTCGCCTCCGGGAAGCTGCTCACCGCGATCGCGATGACCGAGCCCGGCACCGGCTCCGACCTGGCCGGGATCCGGACGAGCGCGGTACGCGACGGGGACGCGTATGTGCTGAGCGGCGCGAAGACGTTCATCACGGGCGGGCTGCTCGCGGACCTGGTGATCGTCGTGGCGCGGACCTCGCGGGATCCGGAGGACCGGCGGGCGGGGCTGACCCTGCTCGTGGTCGAGGACGGCATGCCCGGTTTCACGCGCGGGCGGGTGCTGGACAAGATGGGCATCAAGGTGCAGGACACCGTCGAACTGGCCTTCGACGATGTCCGGGTGCCGGTCGCCAACCGGCTCGGCGAGGAGGGCGCCGCGTTCTCCTACCTCGGCCGCAACCTCCCCCAGGAGCGGCTGACGGTCGCCGTCGGTTCGGTGGCCCAGACGAGGGCCGCGCTGGACACGACGATCGCCTATGTCAAGGAACGCAGGGCATTCGGGCGGACCGTCGCCTCCTTCCAGCACACCAAGTTCGAACTCGCCGCCGTGGCAGCTGAGTTGGAGGCGGCGCAGACCATGCTCGACCGGGCCGTCCTCGAACTCGTCGAGGGCCGGCTGTCCGGCGCCGACGCGGCGAAGGTCAAGCTGTTCTGCACCGAGGCGCAGGCCCGCGCGGTCGACCGGTGTCTTCAACTCTTCGGCGGATACGGCTACATGCTGGAGTACCCGATCGCCCGGCTGTACGCGGACGCCCGCATCACCCGGATCTACGCCGGGACGAGCGAGGTCATGAAGGTCATCATCGCCAAGTCACTGGGGTTGTGAGCCATGCGGGTCGTCGAGGACTTCTCGGAGCGTCCGGGCGTCGCGTTCGTCGCGGGCGGCACCGGCGGCATCGGCGCGGCGGTCGTACGGGCGCTGGCCGCGCGCGGCAGCGCGGTCGCGTTCACCTACCGGACGGGCGGGCAGGCGGCGCGGGTGCTGGCAGACGAGGTGAAGGCGGTGGCGGCGCTGCCGCTCGACCTCACCGACGAGGAGGCGACGGCCCGCACGGTGACCGGGACGGCCGAGGCGTACGGCGGGATCCACACGCTGGTGTACGCGGCGGGCCCGCATGTGCCGATGCGGCATCTGAGCCGGGTGTCGCCGGGCGAGTACCGGGCGCAGCTCGAGGCGGACGCGGTGGCGTTCTTCAACCTCGTGCATCCCGCGTTGCCGCCGCTGCGGGCGAGCCGGGGCAGCGTCGTCGCGGTCACCACGGTCGCCACCCGCAGGTTCCCGGTCCGGGACGGGCTGTCCTCGGGTGCGAAGGGCGCCGTCGAGGCGGTTGCCAGGGCCCTGGCCGCCGAGGAGGGCCGCTACGGGGTCCGCGTCAACTGTGTCGCGCCCGGCATGCTGAGCGACGGCATCGCGGCCCGGCTGATCGCGTCGGGCGAACTGGACGAGGCGGCCCTCGCCGTGACCCGGCGCAACATCCCGCTGCGCCGCTTCGGCGCGGCGTCGGACATCGCGGAGGCGGTGTCCTTCCTCGCCTCGGACCGGGCCGGGTTCATCACGGGACAGGCGCTGGGGGTGGACGGCGGCTACAGCGTGTGAAGGGCTCCCCCGCCGACGTGAGCCGCCCGTACGCCGGCCGTACGCCGTCCGTACGACATCCGCGGAGGCGGGTCGAGCGCCTCGCGCAGAGATACCCGGAGCAGGCTCCCGAAGTCCGGCCCGACTGCGCAGTCAGAAGACTGTTGGTACGAGATCGCCCCACGTCAAGACCCCGTCCGGCAGAGGAAACAGCCTTTTACCGGTCACTCCCCGTCCGACACACAGATTTTCCCTGGACGCCACGCCGGGCCGGAAATGCACCGCAGGATTCGGACATGCGGTCCATAGGAACCCATTTTTCGCGATCATTTGTGTTTCCACGGCGTGTTTCAAGAGTGAACGGGGCCGTGCCGAAAAGGAATTCATCCGATTTCCTACCCCCTGCCCGGCCACCCGCGACTGACCGAATCCCTTCGGCTGGTTACCGGCCGACCGTTCGCTTGTTGACCCGCGAGTAATCACACCACTACCTTTCAACACGTTTCGAGCACGCGTTTCAGTCGGCGTTCCGCGGTGATCTGCACCCGCCGGAATGCGGTGCACCGCCTTTGCTGTCCTGAACCCCCCACCCTGCGGTTTCACCTTGATTCGGAGAATCATGACGTCCGCTGCGCGTTCCGAGGACATGATCATCGGCATCACTCCGTTCGGTGAGCCCGACGCCGGGCTCGCCCAGGCCGTCGGCCGGGCCGGTGGCCTCGGCGTGCTCGATCTGGGGCACGGCGGGCGCAGAGCGCGCGAGGCGCTGGCCCGGCTGCGCCGCACGGCACCCGGCGCGTTCGGCGTCCGCGTCGGCCCGGGCTGCCGGCTCTCGCCCGCCGATCTCGAACCCTCCGGCACCGGGACGGCCGGTCCCCCGCCCGCCGGCCCGCACACCGTCGTCCTCGCCGCGGGCGCGCCCTGGCAGGCCTCGGATCTCGTGGGCCGGTACCGCGTGCTGGTGGAGGTCACCGAGCCGGCCGCCGCGCGGGAGGCCGTGCACGCCGGAGCGCACGGGCTGATCGCGCGGGGCGCGGAGTGCGGCGGCCGGATCGGTGAGCTGAGCACCTTCGTCCTGCTCCAACACCTGCTCGCCGCCCCCGGCCTGGGACTGCCGGTGTGGGCGTGCGGCGGCATCGGCCCGCGCACGGCGGCCGCCGCGATGGCCGGCGGGGCGGCCGGTGTCGTCCTCGACAGCCAGCTCGCGCTGCTCGCCGAGTCGGCGCTGCCCGAACCGGCGGCCGCCGCGCTGCGCGCGATGGACGGTTCGGAGACGGCCGTCGTGGCGGGTCACCGGGTGCTGCTGCGGCGCGGCCCCGACGCCCCCCGGGTGCCGGACGGCGCCGGGCCGGAGACCGTGGCCGCGCTGCTGGGCGCGCAGGACCCGCACACCCAGCTGCTCCCGGTGGGCCAGGACGGTTTCCTCGCCGCCCGCTTCGCCGAGCGCTGGGGTGATGTACGGCGGACCGTACGCGCGCTGCGGGACGCGGTCCTCGACGCCGTACGCGACGACACGGCGGTACGGGCACTGCGGGACGGGTCGCCGATGAGCCGGGCGCTCGGCACGCCGCTGCCCGTCGCCCAGGGACCGATGACGCGGGTCAGCGACGAGGCGGGGTTCGCCGCCGCGGTCGCGGGGGCCGGGGCGCTGCCGTTCCTCGCGCTGGCGCTGGCGGACGGCGACCGGGCGCGGGCGATGCTCGCCGAGACCCGGGAGGCGGTGGCGGGCCGGCCCTGGGGCGTGGGCGTGCTCGGCTTCGCGCCGGAGGACCTGCGCGCCGCCCAGCTGGAGGCCGTACGGGAGCTGCGGCCGACGCACGCGATCATCGCGGGCGGCCGGCCGTCCCAGGCCCAGGCGCTGGAGCGGGACGGCATCCGGACCTTCCTGCACGTGCCGTCCCCGGGGCTGCTGCGGCAGTTCCTCCAGGCAGGAGCGCGACGGTTCGTGTTCGAGGGCTCCGAGTGCGGCGGGCATGTGGGCCCACGGGCCAGCTTTCCGCTCTGGGAGGCCCAACTCGCCGTTCTGGAAGACTACCTGGACGACGCCACGGCCCCGGAGATCGAGGTGTTCTTCGCGGGCGGGGTGCACGACGAGCGGTCGGCGGCGATGGTCGCCGCGCTGGCCGCCCCGCTGACCGCGCGCGGCGCCGCGGCCGGTGTGCTGATGGGCACGGCGTACCTCTTCACCGAGGAGGCGGTGGCACACGGCGCGATCCGGCCACTGTTCCAGCGGCAGGTGCTGGAGGCCGACCGCACCACGCTCCTCGAGTCGGCCCCGGGGCACGCCACCCGCTGTGTGCCGAGTCCGTTCGCCGCCGGATACCGCGAGGAGGAGGCCCGGCTGCGGGCCGCGGGCGTGCCCGACCGGCAGATCTGGGAGGAGCTGGAGCGCCTCAACGTCGGCCGGCTGCGCCTCGCGAGCAAGGGCGTGACCCGGGACGACGACGGCTCCCTCACCCCCGTGGACGAGGGACGCCAGTCCGCCGAGGGGATGTTCATGGCCGGGGAGGTGGCCGTGCTGCGCTCGGCGACCACCACCCTCGCGGCGCTGCACGCGTCGGTGACCACCGGTGCGGCCGAACATCTCGCGCTGCGGGCCGCCGAGTTGAGGCCGGAGCCGGCCGCGGCGCCGGCGGCGCCCGCACCACTGGACATCGCCGTGGTCGGCATGGCGTGCATGTTCCCGCAGGCACCCGACCTGCACGCCTTCTGGGCGAACGTGGTCGGCGGGGTGGACGCGGTCGGCGAGGTCCCGGCCGACCGCTGGGACCCGGCCGTCCACCACGGCGGGTCGACGACGTCCAAGTGGGGCGGCTTCCTGCCGCCGATCCCCTTCGACCCGCTGCGCTACGGCATCCCGCCCGCGTCCCTCGGCAACATCGAGCCCGTGCAGCTGCTCTCCCTCGAGGCCGCCCGGCGGGCGCTGGAGGACGCCGGATACGGCGACAAGGGGCGGGAGTTCGACCGCTCCCGCACCTCCGTGGTGTTCGGCGCGGAGGCGGGCAGCGACCTGTCGAACGCGGCCACGCTGCGGGCCGTGCTGCCGTCCTACTACGGCGAGGTCCCGGCGGGCCTCGAGGACCAGCTGCCGCGGCTCACCGAGGACTCCTTCCCGGGCATGCTCGCCAACGTCATCTCCGGGCGGATCGCCAACCGGCTCGACCTCGGCGGCGCCAACTACACCGTCGACGCGGCCTGCGCGTCCTCGCTCGCCGCGGTGGACGTCGCCTGCAAGGAACTCATCGGCGGCACCTCCGACGTGGTGCTGTGCGGCGGCGCCGACCTGCACAACGGCATCAACGACTACGTCCTGTTCTCCTCCGTCCACGCGCTGTCCCCCACCGGCCGCTCCCGCGCCTTCGACGGCTCGGCCGACGGCATCGCGCTCGGCGAGGGCGTGGCCTGCGTGGTCCTCAAGCGGCTCGCGGACGCCGAGCGCGACGGCGACCGGATCTACGGCGTCATCAAGGGCCTCGGCGCCTCCAGCGACGGCCGCTCCCTCGGTCTCACCGCGCCGAGGCCCGAGGGGCAGCGCTCGGCCCTCGAGCGGGCGTACCGCAACGCGGGCGTCTCCCCGGCGGACGTCGGGCTCGTGGAGGCGCACGGCACCGGGACCGTCGTCGGCGACCGCACCGAACTCCGCATCCTCAGCGAGGTGTTCACGGAGGCCGGGGCGAAGTCCGGTGACTGTGTGCTCGGTTCGGTGAAGTCGCAGATCGGGCACACCAAGTGCGCCGCCGGACTGGCCGGGATGATCAAGACACTGCTGGCGCTGCACACGGGCGTCAGGCCGCCGACGCTGCACGTCGAGGCGCCCAACCCGGCCTGGGACGCGGACAGCAGCCCGTTCGCCTTCCAGGCCGAGGCCCGGCCCTGGGCGGCGCCCGCGGCGGAACGGGTCGCCGGAGTCAGCGCGTTCGGCTTCGGCGGCACCAACTTCCACCTGGTCCTGCGGGCCTACGCCGACGGCGCGCCGCCCGTGCGGGGCCTGGACGCCTGGCCGGCCGAGCTGTTCGTCTTCCGCGGACGCGACGAGGCCGCGGCCCACCGCGCGGTCGAGGAACTGCTGAAGGCCGCGGAGACGACGGGCCGGCCGTGGCGGCTGCGCGACCTGGCACTGAGCGCCGCCCGGCGGTCGGACGCGAGCACGGACCCGGTGCGGGTCGCGGTCGTGGCGGACGACGTGGACGACCTCGTCGCCAAACTGCGGCGGGCGCTGCGCGGCGAGGCCGACCCCGGGCACGGGCTGCACGCCCACGACCCGCAGGACGGCAAGGTCGCCTTCCTCTTCCCCGGGCAGGGCAGTCAGCGCACCGGCATGCTCGCCGACCTCTTCGTGGCCTTCCCCGAGCTGCGGAGCTACCTGGAGCTCGGCCGGGCCCACGCCGACGCGCTGTATCCGCCGGCCGCCTTCGACGACGCCACCCGTGAACGGCAGCGGACGGCGCTCACCGACACCCGGGTCGCACAGCCCGCGCTCGGCGTCGCCGGGCTCGCCGCGCACGCCGTGCTCGGCGCGGCCGGGATCCGCCCGGACATGGCGGCCGGGCACAGCTACGGCGAGCTGGTCGCCCTCTGCGCGGCCGGTGCCCTCGACCCCGAGACGCTGCTGGAGCTGAGCACCGAGCGGGCGGCGGCGATCCTCGAGGCCGCCGCCTCCGCCGGGGAGGAACCGGGCACCATGGCCGCCGTCGCGGCCGGCGCCGAGCAGGTGACCCGCGCCCTGCGCGCGGCGGGCGCACCGGACTCCGTGGTCCTCGCCAACCTCAACTCCCCCGGACAGACGGTGGTCTCGGGTCCCACCGACGCCGTCACCGAAGCCGTACGGCTGCTGCGCGAGGCGGGTCTCGGGGCCAAGCGGATCCCGGTCGCCTGCGCCTTCCACAGCCCGCTCGTCGCGGGCGCCGGCGACCGGTTCGCCGAGGCGCTCGCCGCCCGCCCGGTGCACGCACCCGAGTTCCCGGTGTGGTCCAACCGCACGGCCGCCCCCTACGCCGCCGACCCGGACGCGGTACGGGCCGAACTCGCCGCGCAGATCGGCGCGCCCGTCGCCTTCGTCCGCCAGATCGAGGCCATGTACGAGGCGGGTGCACGGGTGTTCGTCGAGGCCGGTCCCGGGTCCGTGCTGACCCGGCTGGTCGGACAGATCCTCGGCGACCGCCCGCACCGCACGGTGGCCTGCGAGCCCCGGCCCGACGGCGGTCTGCGCGGCTGGCTGGACGCCCTGGCCCGGCTCGCGGCCCTGGGGCTGCCGGTGCGCACCGGGTGGCTGGTGCGCGGCCGGGACGCGGTGGACGCCGTACGTGCCCCTGTACCGAAGCGGCCCGGATGGACGGTGGACGGGCAGCTGGTCCGCACCGCCGCGGGCGCCCTCCTGCCCGGTGCGCTGGCGCCGGCCCGACGAGTCGTGGACCCCCTCGAGAGGACTGTGACGACTGTGACGACGAACCCCCCGCACGGCGTCCCGTCCGACCGGGACGCGCTGATCTCCGAGTTCCTGCGCACCAGCCGGGAGATGATCGCCGCCCAACGGGACGTGCTGCTCACCTACTTCGGCGGCAACCCGGCGGCGCAGATCGCGGCCCCGGTGGTGGTGCAGCAGTCCCGGACACCCGTGGCGGTGCAGCAGCCCCAGGCGGTCCAGGCGGCTGCGCAACTCCCGGTGGCACCGCCGCAGCCGGCGCCCGGGCCGGCGCCCTCGGAGGAAGCCGCGTCCGCCGGCGGCACCGACGTCCAGCAGGTCGTCCTGGAGATCATCAGCGAACGCACCGGCTATCCCGTCGACATGATCGAGCCCGACCTCGACCTGGAGGCGGACCTCAGCATCGACTCCATCAAGCGGGCCGAGATCGCCGGTGAGCTCGCGAAGCGGCTCGGCGCGGGAGGGGCGGCGGACCTGACCGCGCTGGACGACACCGAGCTGGAGGAACTGGCGAAGGCGCGCACGGCCGCCGCGGTGACCGACTGGCTCACGGCCCGGCTGGGCGACGGCGCCCCGGCCGCGCAAGCCACCCCGGACACCCCCGTCCCGGCCGACGACACCCCGGGCACCCCCGTCCCGGCCGACGACACCGGCCGGGTCACCGGCGATTCGCCGAAACGGCACGTCCTGCGGCCGGTCCTGCTCGGCGACGAGGACGGCGCGGCCGCCGACCCCGCCACCGTGCTGCCCGGCACCCGCTGGGCCGTCCTCGGGGACGCCCCCGAGAGCGCCGCCCGGCTGGAGTCCCACGGCGCCGAGGTCGTCGTACGGAGCCGGGACCATGTGCTGGCGGAGGCCGACGGGCCGGTGGACGGGGTGCTGTACGTCGGGGCGCTCGCGGGCGCCGGGGACGACACGCCGGTGCTGCCGGACGCGTTCCCCGTGCTGAAGGCGGCCCTCGCCCGGGGCCCGCGCTGGCTGCTGGCCGTCCGGCATGCCGGGGGAGGGACGCCCGACGCGCGCTCGGCGGGGCTGCGCGGGCTGTTCCGGACCGTGGCGCGGGAGTACCCGGAGACCGTCGCGCGGGTCGTCGACCTGGCCGACGCCTCGGCGTCCGCCGTCGCGGACGCCGTGGTCGCGGAGGCCGTCGCCGCGGACCGTACGCCGGTCGTGGTGCGCACCGCGGACGGCCGGTACGGCTTCGAACTGGCCGAGGCGCCGCTGAGCGCGCTCGGCAGCACGGGCGCGGGACCGGCCGGGGACGGGGCCGCCGAGGCCGCCGCGCTCGGTCTGGAGCGGGACTCCGTGGTGGTGCTGGCGGGCGGGGCGCGCGGCATCACCGCGCAGTTCGCCGCCACGCTCGCGGGCGCCGCCCGCTGCCGGCTGGAGCTGCTCGGCCGCACCCCCGCCCCGGACGGCCCCGAGGCCGCGGACACCGCCGCCGCGCGCACCCCGGCCGAACTGCGGTCCGCGCTCGCCGCGCGCGGCGGTCTGAAGCCCGCCGAGATCAACCGGGCCGCCGAACTCCTGCTGGCGCAGCGGGAGATCACCGCGACGCTCGCCGAACTGACCGCGCTGGGAAGCCGGGTGCGCTACCGCTCGGTCGACTTCCGGGAGCAGGACGCGGTGTTGCAGGCGGTCAAGGAGATCCACGCCGAGCACGGCCGGCTCGACGGCGTGGTGTACGCGGCCGGGGTCATCGAGGACCGCCTCATCGCCGAGAAGTCCGCCGAGTCCTTCCAGCGGGTGTACGGCACCAAGGCGACCGGCGCGCACGCGCTGCTCACGGCGCTGGAGGAACTGCCGTCGGCCCCCGCGTTCACCGTGCTGTTCGGCAGTATCTCCGCCGTGCTCGGCAACCGGGGACAGGTGGACTACGCGGCCGCCAACGACGCCCTGGAGACCCTCGGCGCGGCCTTCGCGGCCCGCGCCGGGCGGCGGGCGGTGACCGTGCACTGGGGTCCGTGGGCGCCCGCGCCCGGGCACTCCGGGATGGTCGGCGCGGAACTGGCCCGCGAGTACGCCCGGCGCGGCATCCGGCTGATCGATCCCGAGGAGGGGACGGCGGCGCTGCTGCGGGAGCTGGCGTGGGGCGAGGAGTCGGTCACGGCGGTCGTCCACACCGCCTCGGGCTGGTGACGGCGCCGGTGACGGATCGTCAAGTGCCCGTGGCGATCGTCGGGATGGCGGTGCTGCTGCCCGGCGCCGCCGGCCTGGACGCGTACTGGAACAACCTGCGGGACGGCGTGGACGCGATCGGCGAGGTGCCGGACGGGCGGTGGGACGCCGACTACTACCGGCCCTCCGCCGCGTCCGAGCCCGCCGTCGCGGACCGGGTGTACGCCCGGCGCGGCGGGTTCGTGGACGAGCTGGCGGAGGTGGAGGTCACCCGGTTCGGGATCATGCCGAACTCGGTGGCCGGCACCGAACCCGACCAGCTCATCGCCCTGCACGTGGCCTCGGCCGCCCTCGACGACGCGGGCGGGACCGACCGTCTCCCCGACCGAGGGCGGGTCGGCGTCGTCCTCGGCCGGGGCGGCTACCTCACCCCGGGTCTGGTCCGGCTCGACCAGCGGGTGCGCACGGCGGGCCAGCTGGTGCGCACCCTCGGCGAGCTGCTGCCCGATCTGACGGGCGATCAACTCGACCGGGTGCGCGAGGCGTTCACCGAACGGCTCGGGCCCGACAGTCCCGAGTCGGCGATCGGCCTGGTGCCCAATCTCGCCGCCTCCCGGGTCGCCAACCGGCTCGATCTGCGCGGGCCCGCCTACACCGTGGACGCCGCCTGCGCGTCCTCGCTGGTCGCCGTCGACCAGGCGGTGGGCGAACTGGCCTCCGGGCGCTGCGACCTGATGCTCGCGGGCGGTGTCCACCACTGTCACGACATCACGTTGTGGAGCGTCTTCTCCCAGCTCCGCGCCCTTTCCCCCAGCCAGCGCATCCGGCCCTTCCACCGGGACGCGGACGGCATCCTGATCGGCGAGGGCACGGGCGTCGTCGTCCTCAAGCGGCTGGCCGACGCCGAGCGGGACGGCGACCGGGTCTACGCGGTGATCCGGGGCACCGGGGTGGCCAGCGACGGCCGGGCGGCCGGACTGGTCAACCCCGATCCGGGCGGCCAGGCCCAGGCGGTACGACAGGCGTGGCGGGCGGCGGGCCTGGACCCCGCCGCGCCCGGCTCGCTCGGGCTGCTGGAGGCGCACGGCACCGCGACACCGGCCGGTGACGGCGCCGAACTCACCACACTGGCCGAGGTGTTCGGGCCGGGAGACGGTGCGCCGGACGCCGTCCTCGGCTCGGTCAAGTCGATGATCGGGCACACCATGCCCGCCGCAGGCGTCGCCGGACTGGTCAAGGCGGCGCTCGCCGTGCATCACGCGACCCTGCTGCCCACCCTGCACTGCGACACCCCGCACCCCGCGCTGGCGCGCACCCGCTTCCGCACGCTGGAGAAGGCGGCGGAGTGGGAGACGACGCCGGAGCGGCCGGTGCGCCGGGCGGCCGTCAACGCGTTCGGCTTCGGCGGGATCAACGCCCATGTGGTGCTGGAGGAGGCGCCGGGGCCCCGGCCGGTCCCGGGGGCCGCCCGGGTGAGCGAACCGGAACGCGTCCTGCTCCTCGCCGCCGGCTCGGCCGAGCGCCTCGCCGCGCTCCTCGACACCGACGACGTGTCCGTGCGCGCGGCGGGTCTCGACCCGGACCGCGCCCACCCGCACGCGGGCCCGGCCCGGCTCGGCATCGTCGACCCCACCGCGAAGCGGCTCGCCCTCGCCCGGCGCGCGGTCGCGAAACAGCGCGCCTGGCACGGCCGCAGTGACGTCTGGTTCCGGCCCGGCCCCCTCCTCGGCGCCGGTCACCGCGGGCCGGCGTTCCTCTTCCCCGGCCTGGAGAGCGACTTCACCCCACGGGTCGAGGACGTCGCCGCCCACTTCGGCCTGCCCGCGCCCGCGCTCCCCCGGCGACAGACCGGGGACGTCGGCCGGCACGGTTTCGGCGTCGTCGCCGTGGGCCGGCTCCTCGACACCGCGCTGCGCCGCTGCGGGATCGTGCCGGACGCGGTCGCCGGGCACAGCGTGGGCGAGTGGACCGCCATGGCGGCGGGCGGGCTGTACGCCGGGGAGGAGGTCGACGCCTTCATGGCGGACTTCGACCCGGAGTCCGTCACCGTCCCCGGGCTCGCCTTCGGCGCGATCGGCGCGTCCGCCGACCGGGTGCTGGCCGCGCTCAGCCGGGCGATCGGATCCGGACTCGTCCTGTCGCACGACAACGCGCCCGGGCAGTCGATGGTGTGCGGCCCTCAGGCGAAGGTGGAGGAATTCGTCCGGTCCTTCCGCGCGCAAGGGGTGCTCAGCCAGGTGCTGCCGTTCCGGTCGGGCTTCCACACCCCGATGCTGGAACCCCACCTCGGTCCGATCAAGGAGGCCGCCGACCGGTTCCGGCTGCACCCGCCGCACACCCCCGTCTGGTCGGGGACGACCGCGGCACCCTTCCCGGAATCCGAGGCGGAGATAAGGGAGTTGTTCGTACGGCACCTGCTGGAGCCGGTTCGCTTCCGGCAGTTGGCGCGATCGCTGTACGACTCCGGGCACCGGGTGTTCGTGCAGATGGGCCCCGGCCAGCTGGGATCCCTGGTCGGGGACACCCTCGGCGGCGACGACCATCTGGTGGTGGCCGCCAACTCCGCGCACCGTACCGGTCTCGCCCAGCTCCGCCGGGTGGCGACGGCGCTGTGGACGGCGGGGGCGGACGTGGTGCCCTCCCTGGCCCGCGAGGCCTCCGGGTCCGGGCGGCCGCCGGTACGGCTGGACCTCGGGGGCGCGCTCGTGTCCCTCGCCCCGGAGCGGCTGGCGGAACTGCGCACCGGCCTGCGGCCCCGTACCGGCGACGGCGGCTCCCCCCTGGACGGGCTCGCCGGACACTCCCCGATCGCCGCCGAGTTGAGCGCGCTGATGCGCGAGACGGCGGACACCGCGGCGGCGCTCATGCGCGGGACGGCGGACACCGCGGCGGCGCCGACGCGCGGGGCGGCTCCCACGCCGTCCCCCCGCCGCACCACCGTCCGCGTCTCTCCCGACACCATGCCCCACCTCCTCGACCACTGCTTCTTCCCGCAGCGCCCGGGCTGGCCCGAGGTCGCCGACCGGTGGCCGGTGGTGCCGGCGACGACGATCGTGCGGCACATGATGGACGCGGCGGCCGAGGCCGCCCCGGGCAGTGTGCCGGTGGCCGTGCACGGCGCGCGGTTCGAGGAGTGGCTCACCGCCACCCCGGCCGTCGACGTGCCGGTGACGGTCACCCCCGAGAGCCCGGGCCGCGTCGCCGTGTCCTTCGGCCCCCGCGCCCGCGCAACGGTCGAACTGGCCCCCCGTCACCCGGGCCCGCCTCCCGCCCCCTGGCCGGTCTCCCCCGCCGCCGAACGCCGCCCCGACCACACCGCCGCCCAGCTCTACGAGGAGCGCTGGATGTTCCACGGCCCGGCGTTCCAGGGCGTCACCGAGCTCGGCGCGATCGGCGACCGGCACGTCCGCGGGGTCATCACGACCCCGTCCGCGCCCGGCGCGCTGCTGGACAACGTCGGCCAGATCCTCGGCTACTGGATCATGTCGACCCGTACCGAGCGGACGGTCGTCTTTCCCGTCGGCATGCGGGAGATGCGGTTCCACGGCCCGCATCCGGCCCCCGGCACGGAGGTGGCGTGCTTCGTCCGGATCACCTCGCTCACCGACACCGTCCTGGAGGCCGACGTCCAGCTGACGGTGGACGGCACCGTGTGGGCGGAGCTGTACGGCTGGCAGGACCGCCGCTTCGACAACGACCCGAAGACCCGTCCGGTGGAACGCTTCCCGGAGCGCAACACGCTCTCCGAGGCCCGGCCTGGCGGCTGGTCGCTGCTGCACGAACGCTGGCCGGACCTCGCCTCCCGTGAGCTGATCATGCGCAACTCCCTGGGCGGCGAGGAGCGTTCACGGTACGCGGCGCACGCCCCACGCGGGCGCCGGCAGTGGCTGCTGGGCCGGATCGCGGTCAAGGACGCCGTACGGCAGTGGCTGTGGGACCACGGCGATGGCCCGGTCTTCCCGGCCGAACTGCGGGTGCACAACGACGAGTCGGGCCGCCCGTACGTCACCGGGGTGCACGGCCGGGAACTGCCCGCGCTGGACGTCTCGCTGGCCCACCGCGCGGAGGCGGGCGTGGCGATCGTCCGGCCGCACACGCCGGGACCCGGGCCCGGTATCGACATCGAGGAGGTGACCGAGCGGACGCCCGAGACCCTCGCCGCGGCGCTCGGCGCGGACGAACTCGCGCTGCTGCGGCGCCTCCTGGCCGCCACCGGTGACCCGGAAACCCTCTGGTTCACCCGCTTCTGGGCCGCGAAGGAGGCGGTGGCGAAGGCGGAGGGCACCGGATTCGGCGGGCGGCCGAGGGACTTCACGGTGCTCGACGCGACGCCGTCCGGCGACCGGCTGACCGTCGCGGGCCGGCTGGAGCGCGCCTACACCGTGCACTGCGAGCAGGCCGCCAACCCGCCGACCCTGCCCGCCCGGACGTATGTCGTGGCCTGGACCACGGGACCCACTCCGGCGAACCCGGGACCCACCGAAGCGAAGGAGTACGACCGATGACCCCCGTCACCGCCGACGAGGAGAGCGTCCTCGCCGACATCACCGGCATGCTCGCGCGGCTCCTGGAGGACGAGTACGGCGTCGACGACGCCGAGATCGGCATGCAGACCACCTTCAACCGCGATCTGGAGCTGGAGAGCATCGACCTGGTGACCCTGGCCGGGATGCTCCAGGAGCGGTACGGCGACCGGGTCAACTTCGCGGAGTTCCTGGCCGGCATGGAGCTCGACGAGATCATCGAACTGACCGTCGGCCGGCTCGTCGAGTACGTCGTCACCAGTCTGAAGGCCTCGGGGGCGAGCTGAGCCATGGCGATGGTCGACACCGGCTCCGTCCGGTTGCACGTACAGCGGATCGGCCCCGGTCAGGGCCGGCCGGCCACCGCCACCGTGGTGCTGGTGCACGGTCTGCTCACCGACAGCCTGGCCAGCTACTACTTCACCGTCGCCCCGGCGTTCGCGGCCGCCGGCCTGGACGTCGTCATGTACGACCTGCGCGGGCACGGCCGCAGCGGGCGCCCCGCCGACGGCTACACCCTGGACCACAACATCGACGACCTGGAGGCGCTCCTCGGCCTGCTGGGGGTGCGCGGGCCGGTGCACCTGGTCGGCAACTCCTACGGCGGCACGGTCGCGTTCGGCTACGCGGCCCGCCATCCGGGGCGCGTCGCCAGCCTCTCCCTCCTCGAGTCCGAACCGGCCACCCCCGCCTGGGCGGTGAAGCTGGACGACATCCTGGGCCGGGTGGTGCGGCAGCTCGCCCACAGCGAGTCCGAGACCATCGACTGGATCGCCGCCCACCGCGGCCGGCACACCGCCCGCCTCGCCAAGGGCGCGGCCCGTCTGGTGCGCGGGACCACACTCGCCCGGGACATCCCCGCCAGCAGGGTGCTGACGGAGGATCAGATCGCGTCGGTGGGCTGCCCGGTGCTGGGCGTGTACGGCGGCGACTCCGACCTGGCCGAGCAGGCGCCCTGGCTCGAGGCGGTGCTGCCGGACTGCCGGACGGTGGTCGTTCCCGGGCATGAGCACTCGATCCTGGTGGAGGCGTCGGGGACGGTCGGCGGGCACGTCCTGACCCTCGTCGAGCACGCCGGACGGGTGGGCGCGGAGGCGGCCGGGTGAGCCGGTTCCTGTTCGTGGTACCGCCGTTGGTCGGGCACATCAACCCGACCGTGGGAGTCGCCGCCGAGCTGTCCGCGCGGGGGCACGAGGTGGCGTGGGTGTGCCCCGAGCCCGAACTGGCCGGACGGCTGGCGGGCCCCGGGGCCGGTGCGGTGTTCGCGTGCGCCGGGGCCGTCCGGGGCGAGCGGCCCGCCGAGCTGCGCGGCCCCGAGGCGCTGAGGTTCCTGTGGGAGTGGTACCTCCTGCCGCTGGCCGAGGCGATGGCACCGGGTGTGCGGGCGGCCGTGGCGGAGTTCCGGCCGGATGTCGTGGTCAGCGACCAGCAGGCCTTCGCCGGGGCGTTCACCGCCGAGCGGCTGGGCCTGCCGTGGGCGACCTCGGCGACCACCTCTGCCGAGTTCACCGATCCGCTGGCCGGGCTGCCCAGGGTGCGGGAGTGGGTGGACGAGCGGCTCGGCCGGCTCCGTCTCGCCATCGGGGATCCCGCCCGGAGCGGTGACCCCCGCTTCTCCCCGCATCTCGTGCTCGCCTTCAGCACACCGGAGCTCGCGGGGGCCGCCGAGGGGGTCCGGTGGGTCGGCCCGTCGATCGCCGCCCGCCCGTCCTCCGCCGGTTTCCCCTGGGAGTGGCTCGACCCCGGCCGTTCGCCCGTGCTGGTCACGCTCGGCACCGCCAACACGGATGTCGGCGGCCGGTTCCTCGACGTGTGCCGTGCGGCGCTGCGGGAACGCGCCGACCGGGTGCAGGCCGTGATCGTCGATCCGGGCGGCACGCTGGACGGCGACGGCGACGGCGTGGACAAGGACGTACTGATCACCCGTTCCGTGCCCCAGCTCGCCCTGCTGGAGAAGGGGCTCGGCGCGGTGATCTGCCATGCCGGGCACAACAGCGTGTGCGAGGCACTGTGGTTCGGGACGCCGCTGGTCGTCGCGCCCATCCGCGACGACCAGCCGGTGGTGGCCGGGCAGGTGGTGGACGCGGGCGCCGGGCTGCGGGTGCGGTTCGGCCGGGTCACGGCACCGAAGCTGGGTGCGGCGCTGGACGCCGTACTGCACGAGCCCGGGTACCGCGCGGCGGCCGGGCGGATCCGTACCGCACTGCGCGCCGCGGGCGGCGCCCCGGCCGCGGCGGACCATCTCGACGAGCTGGCGAGGGAGTTCGGATGAGCGACGAGAGCAGGCCGGGCGAGCGGATCGCACGGCTGCGGCCCGCCTACCAGGCCGACATCGCCGTCGGCCTGGACCGCTTCTTCGAGCCGCGGCGCACGACCTGCCCGTGGTGCGGCGGCGGCGCCCTCAGCACCCGGCTGCGCACCACCGATCTGCTGCAGCACAAGCCGGGCCGGTTCGTGCTGGACCGCTGCGAGGGCTGCGGGCACACCTTCCAGAACCCCCGGCTGAGCGCGGCGGGACTGGAGTTCTACTACCGGGACTTCTACGACGGTCTGGGCGAGAAGAAGCTCGGGGACACCTTCGGCGGGCGGACGAAGGCGTACCGGGGGCGGGCCGAGTCGATGCTCCCGCACGATCCGCGGCCGAAGACCTGGCTGGACGTCGGTACCGGGCACGGGCATTTCTGCGCGGCCGCGCGGGACGTGCTGCCGGCGACGACGTTCGACGGGCTCGACTTCACCGACGGGGTCGAACTCGCCGAGCGCGAGGGCCGGGTGGAGCGCGGCCACCGCGGCTCCTTCCCCGACCTGGCGCCCGAACTGGCCGGCCGCTACGACGTGGTGAGCATGTTCCACTACCTGGAGCACTCCACCGATCCCGACCGCGAACTGCGGGCGGCGCGGGAGGCGGTGCGGCCGGGCGGGCATCTGCTCATCGAGGTGCCCGACCCCGAGAGCCGCTACGCCCGGCTGCTCGGCCGCTGGTGGCTGCCGTGGCTGCAGCCGCAGCACCTGCACCTCGTGCCCGTGGGCAATCTGCGGGACCGGCTGACGGAGCTGGGTTTCACGGTGGTCGCGGAGCAGCACGCCGAGCCGCACGATCCGGTGGATCTGCTGGCCGCGGTATGGCTCGCGCTGGACCACGTGGCGCCGCGCGAGGACGCGCCGTGGCTGACCGGCCCGCCGGGTGCCGCGCGCCGCGCTCTGCGGGCCGCGCTGCTGATCGCCGGGATCCCCGCGCTGATCGCGGGCACCCTGCTGGACCGGTTCGCGGTCCGGCCGTTCTCCCACCGGCTGGGGGTGTCGAACGCGTACCGGCTCGTCGCCCGGCGCGACTGACCGGTGACCGAAGGGTGTGCAGGTGGGTTTCCACGTGCTAGCTTCGGACCCGCTGAATCATCAGGATTCCTGGCGGTTGAAGGTTCAGGTACGGCTCGGAGAACGGAACGCGCATGTCCCTTCTGGCCAGACCGGCGGTGGCCGCCCGCGCCGCCCGGACGATGCAGGGGCTCACCCGGCTGGCGAGCCGCCGGCCGGGCGGCTCCGGCTCCACGGCCGCCTGGCAGGCCCGGCTCCCCGAGTACCCGCGCGACACCAGGGCGCTGACGGTCCCGACGACGGTCGCCCCGGCCCCGGTCACGGTGTACCTGCCGCCGGGCGGGACGGCGACCCGGCCGCCGGTGCACGTCAACTTCCACGGCGGCGGCTACGTCGTGTCGATGCCGGAGATCGACGACGCGCTGTGCCGGTTCCTCGCCGCCGAGGCGGGGGTGGTCGTGGTCAACGTGAAGTACGTCGTCGCCCCGCAGCACCCGTTCCCGGCCCCGCCGGCCCAGGCGTACGAGGTGGTGTCCTGGGTGGCGGAACACGGGGCGGAGCAGGGCTGGGACGGCGGACGGCTCACCGTCGGCGGGCAGAGCGCCGGCGGCGGCCTCACCGCGGCCGTGGCCCGGCAGGCCCTGGAGCGGGGCGGCCCGCGCATCGCGCTCCAGGTGCTGCACTATCCGCCGCTGGACCTCGCCACCGGAGCCAAGGACAAGGCCAGGGACACGAAGCCCGGCGCCGCCAAACCCGTGCTGCGGCCCTGGATGGCGGCGGTCTTCGACACCTCGTACGTGCCGGACCCGCGCGAGCGCGCCCACCCGCTCGTCTCCCCCGCGCACCCCTCCGACACCGCCGATCTGACGGGCATCGCGCCGGCGCTGGTGATCACGGCCGAACACGACCTGCTGCGGGCCGAGGCGACCCGCTACGCGGAGCGGCTGCGCACGGCCGGCGCGCTCGTCGAACACCACGAGGTCGCCGGCGCCGACCACGGCTACGACACGAACGACGACGAGAAGGCCCGCACCGGCTACGCCCTGATGGCCCGTCACATCCGGGGGGCCACCGCGCCCGACGCCTCCTGAGGGACGCCGGGCGCCGAGGTCCTGCCGGGAGCCGCTGTTCCCCTATTCGGCGGCTTCCGGCAGGGCGACCCCCAGTCTCCCGGCGCGCTCGACCAGCTCTCGCCACACCTTCGGCGCCACCGGGATGCCCTTCTCGCCGCGCCCCGCGGCCACGGCCGCACTGCGCTCACCGGGGTAGAACACGCCCTCCGCGCCGTCCGCCGCCGGCAGCCCCTTCAAGGTGCCGAGGGTTTCGTCGACGGCCTCGGTGAAGGCGTCCGCGCCGCCGAACGCGGCCGGGTCGACGGCGATCAGCAGGGCGTTCTGCCGGTGCTTGCGGCCCGCCGGGTCGTCCGAGTGGAACGAGGCGAAGATCGGCGCGCCGACGAGGACGCTGGTCAGCAGCTCGAACGCGAGGGACATCCCGGAGCCCTTCGCACCGCCCAGCGGCAGCGGCATGACCGCCCGCTCCGGGTCGGTGGTCGGGGTGCCGTCCTCGGTGGCGGCCGCCCCCTCGGGCAGCGGGGTGCCGCTCGCCTTCGCCTGGCGGATCTTCCCCAGGGCGATGGTGGCGGTGGCCATGTCGAGCAGCAGCGGTGCGTGCCGCCGCGCCGGTACGGCGACGGCGAGCGGGCTGGTCGCGACCGCCGCGCCCTTGACGCCCGTGTAGCCCATGTTCGGCATGCCGGCGACGAAGCCGATGCCGACCAGGCCCTGGTCGGCGATCCGTGACACGTAGTAGCCGATGGCACCGGTGTGCACCGTGCGCCGCACGCCCACGGCCGCGACACCGGTGGTCCTCGCCCGGCGCACGGCCTCGTCGGCGGCCGCGGACAGGGCGACCGGCCCGGGCGCGCGGTCGGCGTCCAGGACGGCGGCGGCCGGCGCCGCGGACTCGACGACGATCCGGGCGTCGGCGTTGGCGACGCCCTTCTCGAGCAGGTCGAGATAGGCGGGGACGCGGGCGATGCCGTGCGAGTCGACGCCGCGCTGTGCGGCCCAGACGAACACGTCGGCGGTGGTGCGGGCCTGCCCGGCGCTCAGGCCGCCCTTCTCGAGGAGGGCCGCGGAGAAGGCGCGCAGGTCCGCCGCGGGCACCAGGACCTTCGAAGACGGGGTGGACATCAGAGGGTGCCTCCTGGTTCAGCGGGTGACGAGGACGTCGACGACGGCGGTGGTTCCCTCCGCCACCGCCTTCAGGGCGCGCTGCAGCGCGGGCCCCAGCGCGTCCGGTGTGTCGACGGTCTCGGTGTGCATCCCGAACGGCTCGGCGAAGGCGGCCAGTCGGGGCAGCCGGTGCAGATCGGTGCCGAGCCACTCGCCGGTCTCGGCGGCCGCGCCGTCGGGGTAGAAGCGGCGGTGGTTGAGGTTCATCGACTTGTAGACGCGGTTGTTGAACACCACGATCAGCAGCGGGAGTTCGTACGCCCTGGAGGCGTCGTACGACGGGACGACCGGGTTGTAGGCGAACGCGCCGTCGCCGATGGTGAGGACCACCGGCCGCTCCCGTGCGGCGAGTTTGACGCCGAGGGCGACCGCCATGCCCTGACCGAGGCCGCCCTGCACGTAGAAGTACGAGTCGGGCTCGGCGGTCCGCAGATGACGCTTGACGACCCGGCTGTGGGTGATGGTCTCGTCGACGACGATCGCGTCCTGCCCGTCGAGCAGCTCCCGCAGGGTGGCGGCGACCAGCACGGGGTCGATGCCCTCGGACCGCCCCGCCTCGGCCTCGGCCTCCGTCAGGGCGGCCTGCTCACCGGCGAACCGGGCCTCCTGGGCCTTGCGCCGCGCGGTGACGACGCCCTCGTCCAGATCCCTGGCCCGCTTGGTCAGCTGGCGCAGGGTGTTGGCGACGTCGCCCTCCAGGTACCGGTCGGCGAACAGCACCTGGTAGACGACGTGCGGACGCTGCGGTACCTCGTCGATGACGACGACCCGCGCCTTCGAAGGGCGGCGGGACGGCGGGTAGAAGGGGGCACGGCAGTTGACCAGCAGGATCAGGTCCGCCGTGTCCATCCAGGGGCCGATGTCGCTGCCGGCGTGCAGCGGGTGGGTGCGCGGGAAGTTGCCGCACACCGCCGAGTCCGGCTCGACGACCGGGATGTTCCACGCCTCGGCGAAGGCGACCAGGGCCTCGAAGCCGCCAGCCTCCCGGCCGGCCGTCTCGGTGACGATCACCGGGTCGGCGGCCTCGCGGATCAGCTGCGCGACCGGGTCGACCTCCTCGGGCGAGCTGTGTGTGGAGCCCGGCGCGACGACCGGCCTGGCCTCCCGCCCGTCCCACTCCTGGAGGAGGATCTCGAGGGGGACGTTGAGGTACGCGGGTCCGGCCGGGGCGCGCCAGGACAGCTCTGCCGCCCGGGTGATCATGGTGGGCAGCGTGTGCACGCTCGCCGCCTCGGTGGACCACTTGGTGAAGGGCTGGGCGACGCCGTGCGGGCCGCCCACGATCGACAGGTTGCGGTACCACTGGCCGCCCGGGTCGTGCCCGGGGGCGTCGCCGTAGGTGGTCGACTCCGAGGAGGCGACCACCATCGGCACGCCCGCGAGCAGCGCGCCGTGCACGGCCATCGAGCCCTGCAGCAGTCCGGGGGCGGCGTGCAGCAGCACGCCCTGGGGGCGGCGCCTGAGCAGTCCGTAGCCGGTGGCCATGCCGACGGCGACGGTCTCGTGGGTCAGGTCCAGATATCCGGGCGCGGGCTCGCCGTCGCGACGGCGGCGGGCGAGGGACTCCCACACCGGGGCCCACTCGGAGCCCGAGGAGCAGAAGACGTAGTCGGCGCCGACGGCGTTGAAGGCGGCTACGAAGGCATCACCGCCGTCGGCACCGGGCGCGTTGGTGCTGTCGGTCATCTCTCGGTGTCCTCAGCCCTCGATCGGCCAGTTCAGGACCTCGGAGATACCGCGGCCCATGATCCACTCGAGCTCCTCGGGCGTGAAGTCCCAGTGCTTGGTGAACTGCTCGATGGTGTCGGTGTACGTGATGCCGTGGCCCAGCAGCCGTGTGATGTCCGTGCCGTAGAAGCAGCGCTGCGGGCCCATCTTGTCGACCATCTCGCGCACGTACTTCTGGATGTTGTTGTTCGGGAAGGGCTGCGTGGAGTAGCCCGGGAGCGCGGAGACCTTGACATGGATGTTGGGGTGGACGGCCAGGTCGGCGGTCTCCGACACCCAGTAGCCGATCGCGTCGTCGACGCAGCGGGCCATGATGCCCATGTGGTCGATGATGATCTTCAGCTCGGGGTGCTTCTCGGCGATCTGGCCGAGCTCACGCTTCCAGATCGGGGCGTGGACCATCGTCGGGATGCGCAGTTCCTCGGCGACCGGCCAGTACCAGTCGTTGGTGCCGTCGATCATCCAGTTGCGGTCGATCGGCCGGTGGAAGGTCAGGCGCGTGCCCTTGACGTGCGGGTTCTGCGCGAAGTCCTGGAGCATGGCCTTGCCCTCTTCGGGCTTGTTCTGCGGGATGCGCGCCATGATGCCGAAGCGGTCCGGATGCGCCTCGCAGGCCTCGAGGGCGTAGTCGATGCGGTCGCCCTCCCAGGACGGCGGCAGGATCAGCGCACGGTTCACGCCGGCCTCGTCCATCAGCTCGAGTGCCTCCTCGTAGGAGAAGGGGTCCTCGCGGTGGCCGTTGAGCCGGATCCGCTCGCGGGCGCCGGGGACCCAGGGCCGGTCCGGGGTCTCTTCCAGCCAGATGTGGATCTGTGTGTCGACGACGAACATGTCCCGTACTTCTCTCTCTCGGCAGGGCACGTGGTGGGGCGTTGCGGAGGGAACGCTAGGCGGGCGGAACTTCGTGCGCAGCCCCCCGGAGCGCAAGCTGTTGTTGCGTGAAATCGAGCGTTGAGCAGGGCGGTTTCACGTGGTGGAACCGGGCTCGAACACGGCTGCGGCGATGTGCTCGGCGATCGCCATGGAGGCGGTCGCCGCCGGCGAGGGGGCGTTGCGGACGGCGGTGACGCGGCCCGACCGGTGGATGCGGAAGTCGTCGACCAGGGTGCCGTCGCGGTCCAGGGCCTGGGCGCGCACACCGGCTCCGCCGCGTACGACGTCGCGGACGCCGACTCCGGGGACGTACAGCCCGGCGTCCTTCATGAAGGCGGCCGTGGAGAACGAGCCGCGGTACTCCCTGACGCCGGTGCGCCAGTGCCGGGCGGCCATCCTCCAGGTGCCGGGGTAGGCGGCGAGGCCGAGGAGGTCGCGGGGCGAGACCCTGGTCCGGGTGTAGCCCTCCCTGGCCAGGGCCAGCACCGCGTTCGGACCGACCTCGACGGAACCGTCGACACGGGGCGTGAAGTGGACGCCGAGGAAGGGGTAGCGCGGGTCCGGGACCGGGTAGATCAGGCCGCGCACGAGGTTCGTGCGCTCCGGTCTGAGCAGCATGTACTCGCCCCGGAAGGGCACGATCCGCGGCTCCTTCCGGTCCCGGGCGAGTTGCGCCACGGTGTCGGACTGCAGACCCGCGCACAGGATCAGCCGGTCGACCCGGACCCGCTCCTGTCCCGACGTCACCTCGATGCCGCCGGGCACCTCGGTGACGCCGGTGACCGGGAAGCCGAGCCGGACCTCGCCGCCGGAGTCGACGACGTCCTGGGCGAAGGCGCGGGCGATCGCCGGGTAGTCGGTGATCGCGGTCCGCGGGGAGTGCAGGGCGGCGATCCCGCCGGCGTGCGGTTCCAGCTCCCGGATCTCCTCCCGGGGGATCCTCCGCAGGTCGGGCACGTGGTTGTTCCCTGCCCGCTCGTAGAGGGCGTCCATCCGGCCCAGTTCGTCCTCGCGGACGGCCACGACCAGCTTGCCGATCTCCCGGTACGGCAGCGCTCGGTCCTGGCAGTACTCGCGCAGCAGGGCCACCCCCCGCACGCACAGGTCGGCCTTGAGGCTGCCGGGCGTGTAGTAGATGCCGGCGTGGACGACGCCCGAGTTGTGGCCGGTCTGGTGGAGGGAGACCGCCGGCTCCTTGTCGAGGACCACCACCCGGGTGCCGGGGCGGCTCAGCGCGATCTCGCGGGCCGTGGCCAGGCCCACGATGCCGGCGCCCACGATGCCGACCGTCTCGTCAGTCATCGGCGTGCTCCTTGCTCGTCATGTGCTCAGTCACCGAAGTGCACGGCGACCGTCTTGACCCGCGTGGAGAACCGCAGGACTTCCTCACCCTGCTCCTTGTAGCCGGTCCCGGAGTCGCGGAAGCCCCCGAACGGCAGATGGACGTCCCACCCGGTGGTGGTCGTGTTCACCGCGACCTGCCCGCACTCGGCCTCGTCCGCGAACCGGTACGCGCGGCCGAGGTCGCGGGTGAAGACGGCGGCGGCGAGCCCGAAGTCCGAGTCGTTGACCGCTTCGACGGCCGCGTCGAAGCCGTCCACCGCGCGCAGCGCGAGCACCGGTCCGAAGACCTCCTCGCGCCAGACGGCCGTCTCGGGCGTGACATCGCCGAGGACGGTGGGCTGCACATAGCAGCCGTTCGCCCGCTCGCCCCGGGTGTCGGCCCGGCCTCCGGTGAGGACGGTGGCGCCCTGCTCGACGGCCCCGGCCAGGTCGGCGAGCACGCTGTCGCGCTGCTTCGGGCTCGACAGCGGGCACAGGGTGGTCGCCGGATCGCTGCCGGGGCCGACCCGCAGCGCCTCCACCTCGGCGACCAGCAGCCGGGTGAACTCCTCGTACACCGGCCGGTCGACGATCACCCGGCTGGTGGCGGTGCAGCGCTGGCCCGCCTGCCCGAACGAGGCCGCGACGACGGCCTTCGCGGCGGCCGGCAGATCGGCGTCCGCCAGGACGACCGAGGCGTTCTTGCCGCCCAGCTCCCCCTGGAAGCGGACGTTTCGGTCGGCGAGCCGGCGGCGGATGCGGGCTCCGACGGCGTTGGAGCCGGTGAAGGTGATGCCGGCGATCCGCGGGTCGTCGAGGAGGGCCTCCTCGATCTCCGTCGTCCGCCCGGTGACGACGTTCAGCACACCGGGCGGCAGGCCCGCGTCGTGCAGGGCCCGCGCGAAGTGCAGGCCCGCGAGCGGTGTCTCGGTGGCCGGCTTGAACACGGCCGCGTTCCCGGCCGCGAGCAGCGGGGCGAGCTTGCGGGCCGGGGTGATCAGCGGGTCGTTCCACGGGCTGATCACCAGGATCACCCCGATCGGCTCGCGCTGGGTGTGCGTACGGTGCCGCGGGCGTACGTCGTGCAGGAGGGTGCCGTAGCCCTGGCGGGCGAGACCGGCGTAGTACTCCAGGAAGTCGGCGGCCTTGAGGGTCTCCCCGGTCGCCTCCCCGAGGGTCTTGCCGTTCTCGGCGGTGACGTCGGCGGCGATCTCGTCGACCCGCTCGCGGATCAGCCGGGCCGCGTCGATGAAGACCCTGGCCCGCTCGAAGGGGCTGGTGCGCCGCCAGAGTGCGAACCCTCGCTCGGCGTGGTCGTAGGCCCGGGTCACGTCCTTGGCCGTGAGGGCCGGGACGCGGGCGATCGGGCTGCGGACGTCGGCGGGGTCGAGCACGTCGATCCACTCGGCGCTCGCCGCCCACTCCCCGCCCAGGAGGGTTTCCACGGTACGCATGTCGGGGTCACTTCCTTCGTCGGGCACAGTGCGGAATGCGACAACACACCACGTCGGGGCGGTGGCGCCAGCCCCGTGACAGCAGGCATTGGTTGCGCCTCGCGCGGGCCGGTGCCGGACCGGTCCGTGCTGGAATCACCGGGCGGACCCGATCCGAGGACACAAGGAGACACGGACATGGCCTACGCAGTCGTCGCCCACTACCGCTGCGACCCCGCCGACGAGGCGACCGTGCGCGCCGCGCTGCTCGAGGCACGCGCGCGCACCCGCGCCGAACCCGCCAACGAGGGGTACGAGGTGCACGCCGTGGCGGAGGAGCCCGGCGGCTTCCTGCTGTACGAGCGGTACACGGACCGGGCCGGGTTCGAGGCGCACAAGGCGGCCGAGCACTTTCATGAGCTGATCGTGGACACGGTGTGGCCGCTGCTGACGGACCGCTCGGTCACCTTCGCCGAGGTGCTGTGACGTCGACGTGCGGTGACGTGACGGAAGGGGCCGGACGCGTGTCCGGCCCCTTCTCTCAGAACTCGTTGCCCCAGACGTACCGGGCGACGGTCTCCACCAGCACGATCTTGCGTCGCTGGTCCTCCGCGCTCAGCAACGGCCGCGACGCCACGTCGGCGAACCCGCGCGACGGCGAGACGGCCGCGTCCTCCAGGTCCTTGAACTCGCCGACCGCGTCGATACGGGCCATCACCGTGTCGATGTCCTCCGGTCCGGGCACGGTCGCGTCGGCCACGCCCAGGCACACGTCGCGGTCCTCCGGGAGCGCCCTGACCAGGTCCAGTTCGGCGCCGGTGCCCTGGTCGAGGGGCAGGATCCAGCGGTCGGCGCCGACCGTGGTGTAGAGCCGTTCGGCGCGGGCCCGGTCCACGGCCGCCGGGGCCCGCCATCCGGGCGCGACGCCGATGCGTACGCCCTCGGGCCGCCCGTCCAGCCGTACCGCCAGGCTGTCGACCGCGAGCGCGTCCTCGAAGGACAGCGCGCCCGGGTCGGCCGGGTCGGTGCCCAGCTGGCCCAGCAGGAGCGGGTTGGAGAGCTGGATGAGCCGGACGCCCTTCGACACCAGCAGCTCGATCTCCGCCTGGACGATCTCGGCCAGGGCCTCGCCCAGTTCACGGGCCGAGGACACGCCCTGGCCGGGCTGGAAGGTGGTCGCGGCGAGATACGCCGGGGAGGGCAGCGACGCCTTCGGCGCGATCACCGTGAGCTCGGCGAGCCGGGCCGTCCAGTCGGCGAGCAGTGGGCCGTTCGCCTTGGGAAGGGCCTCGGCGACCCAGCGGACCAGACCGTCCGCGTCCGTCTCCCCGGTACGGCGGAACCCGGAGACGCCGTCCAGGACGGCGCTGCGGAAGTCCTCTCGCGGGAAGTCGCCGTCGGTGACGACGGTGGAGCGCAGCCTGCGCTGGTAGGCCACCGCCTCCCGGACCGCCGCGGCCACGGCCTCGGGATCACGGGTGTCGAGTCCGGCGGGGCGGACCAGACTGCCGTGGTGGTCGATGCGGTAGTTGAACGTGTCCGCCATGGGTCACGCGTCCTTTCCGGTGCCGGCCGGCCCGCCCGCGACGCCCCAGGCGGCGAACTCCAGTTCGTAGCCGAGGGATTCGAGGACCTCGTCGGCGATCCGCTGGTCCTCGTCGGCGGTGCCGCCGGCGATGCCGAGGCCGCCGATGATCTCGCCGTCCTTCTTGATGGTGACGCTGCCCTCGGCGGCCATGATCGGCAGGGCGGCGCCGGGCAGCTGGGAGAGCTGGGAGAAGAAGACGGGCTGGCTCTCCTGCCACTTCTTCAGCATCTTGCCGGGCCGCTGCATGACGGCGGCGGTGTACGCCTTGGCACGGGCGATGTCCGGGGTGAGGGGGCGGGCCCCGTCCGGGCGGCGGATGGCGACGGGGAAGCCGCCGGCGTCCACGACGGCCACGCTCACCGCCTTGCCGATGGCCTGGGCGCGTTTGTGGGCGGCCTCGATGATCTCCTCGGCGGCGGCCAGGGTCAGGCTGGTCATACGGCGTCCTTCGGTGCGGTGAGCGTGCGGCGCAGGTGGGCGATCGCGGCGTTGTAGGGTGCCGGCGTCTCCCAGTACATGGAGTGCGGGGCGCCCGGGACGATCTCCAGGTGGGAGCCGGGGAGCAGTTCGTGGGCGCGGGTGACCGTCCTGACGCTCAGCACGGCGTCCTTCTCGCCCGCCAGGAAGGCGACCCTGACACCCGAGGCCTGGATCCCCTCCAGGGAGGGTCCGTCGGTGTCGAGGTTGCGCAGGTCGGCCATCTTCGCGACGTTGAACGTGCCCATCTGCTGGAACAGGAAGGTGAGATCGGCCCGCTCCTGCTGGAACCGCCGGGTCAACAGGCGGTCGATGACGGGAAGTCTGACGGCCTCGGCGCGGTCGGCGGCGGCCAGCTCCTTCAGTTCCGGATGGCTGATGCCGCCCAGGGAGTGGCCGAGGACGACCGAGGAGACCCGCTCGGGGCGCAGCAGACCGGCCCGCAGGGCGGCCACCGAGCCGATGGACTGGCCCACCAGCATGACGTCGGTGAGGTCCTCCTGGTCGAGGACGGCGACGACGTCACCGGGGAAGTCCTGGCCGTCGAACTCCGGCATGGAAGAGTCGGACTTGCCAAAGCCGCGGAGATCGAGGGTGACGACGGTGAACTCCTCGCGCAGCGCGGCGACCTGCTGCCACCAGGCGGCGTGGTGACCGCCGCTGCCGTGCACGAAGAGGATCGCCGGACCGGTGCCGTGGCGCTCGTAGTAGATGGAGGTGCCGTCGGAGTCGGCAATGGGCATGGGGGTGAACTCCTCAGCGACAGCGGTCAGTCGGGGCGCCTGGCGTGGTGGACCAGCTCGATCATGGTGTGGTCGGGGTCGTGGATGTAGCAGAACTTCGACTGGTTCTCGGGGCGTTGGATCGGCCGGGTGTGCCGGATGCCCAGCTCCCTGAGGTGGTCGAGGAAGTCGTCCCAGTCGTCGACCTCCACGGCGAAGTGGTAGGGCGCCATGCGCTCCATCTCCTCGACCGGGGTGAAGTGCAGGTCGAAGTTGCCGCGGGTCATCAGCACCACCCGGGTGTTGGACTTGGGCGTGATGCGCTTCATCCCGAAGACCTTGGTGTACCAGGCGGCCGTGCGATCGGGGTCGGTGGTGGGGAAGTTGACGTGGTGGATGTAGCGGGGTTCCGCGCTCATGAGTGGTGGTTCCCTTCGAGGTGTACGGGGTTGGACAGCACACCGATGCCGCTGATCTCGACCTCCACGGTGTCGCCCGGTTCGATTCCGCAGGTGGACTCCGCGCCCATCCACAGCACGTCACCGGGGCTGAGGGTGATGTACCGGGAGATCTCGACGAGGTGGTCGAAGGGGTCGAAGACCATGTCGCCGGTGGGGAACGAGGCACGCTCCGCACCGTTGACCCGCAAGGTGGTCCGCTGGGCCAGCGCGTCGACGTCGGTCTCGATCCACGGCCCCATGGGCTTGAAGGTGTCGCTGTTCTTGCTGCGCCAGAACGAGCGGTCCTGGTGCTGCCAGGTGCGGGCGCTGACGTCGTTGCCGATGGTCCAGCCGAAGACCGCCTCGGCCGCCTCCTCACGTGTGGCATGCCTGAGGGTGCGGCCGACGACGGCGACGAGTTCGGGTTCGGCCTCGAACCGTCCCTCCACGTCCGCCGGTCTGACGATCGGCGAGAGGTGGCCGGTGAGGGCGTTGTTGGCGCGGTAGCCGGCCTCGGGCCGGTCCGGGACCGCCGCACCGGCATGCTCGATGTGGCGCGGGTAGTTGAAGCCGACGGCGTAGAAGACGGGCGGCACGACCGGCGGCAGCCAGACGGCCGTGTCGCGCCGTACGCTGCCGACGACCTGCGGATCCCCCTCGATCGGCGAGCCGGACAGCAGCTCGACCTCGGACTCCCCCACCCGTCCCCACATCGCCCGGCCGCCGGCCGAGACACGCGCGTACCTCATGGCGCCAGCAGGTGGGAGACGCGCTTGGTGACCAGGTAGGCGTCCAGCGCCTCGGGCCCGCCCTCCCGGCCGTAGCCGCTGTCCTTGACGCCGCCGGAGGGCGCCTCGTGCACGGAGCCGCCGCAGTGGTTGATCGACAGGATCCCGGCCTCCAGGCGGGCCGACAGTTTCTCGGCGGTCGCGGCGGAGTCGGTGAAGCCGTAGGCGGCCAGCCCGTACGGCAGCGCGTTGGCGACGGCGAGGGCCTCGTCGAGGTCGGTGAAGGGCACGATCGGCGCGATCGGCCCGAACGGCTCCTCGGTCAGCAGTTCCGCGTCCTCGGGTACGTCGGTCAGGACCGTCGGCGTGAAGAAGTAGCCGGGGCGGTCCGGCCGTTCCCCGCCGGTGAGGACCTTCGCGCCGCGCGCGACGGCGTCGGCGGTGAGCCGTTCCAGGGACTTCAGCCGGCGCTCGTTGGCGAGCGGGCCCATGGTGGTGCCCTCGGCTAGTCCGTCGCCGACGACGACCGCCTCGGCGGCCCGTACGAACTCGGCGGTGAACTCCTCCACCAGGCTCTGGTGGACCAGGAAGCGGCTCGGCGAGGTGCAGACCTGCCCGGCGTTGACGAACTTCGCCCGCGCCGCCCTGCGCGCGGCCTTCACGGGGTCGGCGTCCGCGCAGACGATCACCGGGGCGTGGCCGCCCAGCTCCATCAGCGAGGGCTTCATGACCTCGCCCGCCCGGGCCGCGAGCAGCTTGCCGACGGGCACCGAGCCGGTGAAGGCGACCAGCCGGATCACCGGCGAGGCGATGAGGTGGGCGGAGACCTCGGCGGGCTCGCCGAAGACGAGGTTCAGCACTCCGGCCGGGAGCCCCGCGTCCACGAAGCACTTCACGAGCGCGGCGGCCGTGGCGGGGGTCTCCTCCGAGGCCTTGATGACGATCGAGCAGCCGGCCGAGAGCGCCGAGGAGATCTTGCGCATCGGGCCGCCCGCCGGGAAGTTCCACGGGACGAACGCCGCGACCGGGCCGACCGGCTCGCGGCGCACCGTGAGCAGCGTGCCCGGCGCCGAGGGGATGATGCGGCCGTAGGCGCGGCGGGCGTCGTCGGCGTGCCAGCGCAGGGTGTCGGCGACCCGGCGGGCCTCGCCGACGGCCTCCGCGAGGGGTTTGCCCTGCTCCAGGGTCATGATCCGGCCGACCTCGGCGGCGCGCTCGGTCAGCAGGCCGGCGGCGGCGTGCAGGATCGCGGTGCGCTCGGCGACCGGCGTGGCGCGCCACACCTCGAAGCCCGCGGCGGCGGCTCCCAGCGCGCGGTCCAGGTCGGCGGTGGTGGCCAGGGGTACCTCTCCGATCACCTCCTCGGTGGCCGGGTTCACGATCGGGGCGGTACGGCCGGTGCCGCCCTGGCACCACTCGCCCGCGATGTGGAGGCGGACGGCGGGGTAGCCGTGGTCGGTGGTCATGGGTGGGTGCCCTCTCAGGAATTCAGGAGGCCGGGCCGTCCTGCTGGTCGCGATTGGTGCGCAGGGCCCAGATGTGGTGCGGCGGGGTCGTCTCGTGGACGCGGGTCTCGTAGGAGTCGTCGACCCGGTCCATGTCGGCGGCGTACTCGACGCGGCCGCCGCACGGGGCGTGCAGGAAGCGGAAGACGTTGGAGCCGACGGTGTGCCGGCCGAGCCGGCGGGCCTCCCGCCAGCCCCTCTCGATCATGAAGTTGCCGCCCTCGACGACGTCGTCGAAGCCGGGCACCTCGTAGGCGATGTGGTTGACGCCGACGCGGTCGGGGCGGTGGCAGAGCAGCAGGGTGTGCTGGTCGTCGTCGCCCGGGGCCTGCATGAACACGCCCATCGGCCCGACGACGTCGGTGGGGCGGAAGCCGAGCAGGCCGGTGTAGAAGGCGACGGCCTCGTCCTTGCCGTCCACGGCGATGTTCAGCGCCACATGGCACATCCGCAGCGGGTACGCGCGGGTGAGCGGCTCCAGCGCGGTGTTCCAGCGGTTGACGCTGCCCGGGGCGTTGGCGGGCCGGGGCTCGACGGCCGCCTTCTTCGTCCGGGCGAGGGCGAGGCCCACCCCGAATCCGCTGCGGTCGACGGTGTGGAAGACCCCGTCGGCGCTCTCGCGCACCGGGTGCTCACGGGCCACGGCGGTCACCAGCCGCCGGAGTTCCTCGCCGGTGTCGACGCCCCAGACGACCTCACGCAGTGTGGGGCCCTCCTCGACGGGCGGCGGCAGCAGGGGACCCGGATCGGTGTCGAGGTGCAGGGTCTGCCCGGTGAGCGTCTCGAACACCGCGTGTTCCCCGGTCCGCTCCACCAGGAGCAGTCCGAAGTCGTCGAAGAACCGGACGCACGCGTCGAGGTCGTCCATGCCGTAGGTGACCGATTCGATTCTCTGGATTCCCATGGATTCCTCGTTTCCGGGTCGCCTGGTGAGCCTAGGTTCGGGCGTGGGAGGGCCTCAACGGCCCGAGCTCCCCCGAATGCGCAATCGTTTCTTGCGGTTACGGCCGCATCGCGGGAATGGGGTTCTGCGCGAACCACGCGGAGAGGAAGTCCAGGAACACGCTGATCTTGCGCGGGGTGTCCTGCCCGGGGCCGTAGATCGCGTACAGCGGCCGGTCGGGTACGGCGAGTTCCGGCAGCAGCACCCGCAGCCGTCCGGCGACGAGGTCGTCGTAGGCCGGGCGCTGCGGCAGCAGGGCGATGCCCCGGCCGTGCACCGCGGCCTTCTGCAGGGCCAGGTAGGAGTTGGAGGAGAAGGCGATGTTGCGGATCTTGTGCAGGGTGCTGGCGTGACCGTGGCCGATGCGCCACACCGGGTCGTTGACGTGCACCAGGCATTCGCGGTGGGCGATGTCGTTCGGGTGGTCGAGGGCGCCCTGGCGCCTGACGTAGTCCTCGGACGCGCACAGCACGAACGGCAGCGAGGAGATCTTCTTCAGCCGGACGGAGGAGTCCCGCAGATCCCGGGTATGGAAAGCCACGTCGAATCCGCTGTCGAGGAAATCGTAGGTGCGGTCGGACATTCCGCCGAGTTCGAAACGGACCTGGATTTTGGGATGCGCCGCGGAAAACGCGGCGATGGCGTCACCGAGGTCCAGACTGCCTATCCATTTCGGACAGATGATGCTGAGTGTGCCCTCCGCCCGGTCGTGGGAGTCGGCGAGCGCCGCGTCCTGGGCCTCGATCTCGTCGAGGATGCGGGCGGCGAACTCCGCGTACCGCTGCCCCGGCTCGGTGAGGCTCACCGAGCGGGCGGTGCGGTTGACCAGGCGGACCCCCACCTGGCGTTCCAGCTCCGCCACATGCCGTGAGACCAGTGATCCGGAGGAGCCCAGCTTCTTGGCGGCTCCGTTGAAACTTCCGGCCTGTGCCACGGTCACGAAGCTGTGCATCAGCAGCAAGCGGTCCATGCGTCCTTCTCACTTCGTGCAGTACGTCTCACCTCGGGCATCGCCGGGGTGCTTCACCCGCGTCGTCCTTGGTCATCAACACAAGAGGAATGTCGGCAATTCTGTCAACCTTCTTGCCGCCAGGCAGTCCGGCCCAGGCTCCTGATGACGCCCCGGACGCGCGGGACCGGCGTCAGGACACCCGTCCGTAGCCGCGGATGTCCGGGAAGGGGGGCTCCCTGTCGGCCTGGAGGTCCACCTGGAAGGTGTTCAGGCACATGCCGAGCATGGTGAAGTTGCCGAGCGCGCCGATGGTGTCGACGAGTCCCTTGGGGCCGAAGTGCGCCAGCGCGGCCGCGAAGGTCTCGTCGGTGACGAAGTGCTCGTCGAGGATCTCCCGGCAGAACCGGTAGAACGCCTGGTCGGCCTCGTCGTCGAAGACGGCTTCGCGCTTCTCGGCGATGGCCTTCACCGCGGCCTCGGGAATGCCGGCCTCGATCGCCTGCCGCACATGCGCGTTCCAGGAGTACTGCGCGTCCCAGTTGCGGGCGGCCATCAGCAGCGTCAGCTCGCGCAGGTGTTCGGGGAGGCTGCAGTCGAAGCGGGCGAAGGCGCCGAGGGACTCCGCGCGCTCGCACATCTCGGGGCTGTGCAGCCAGACCCGGAAGGGACCGCGGACGGCGCCGCGGCGGCCGGCGATCCGGGCGGCCAGCTCCTGCTGGCGCGCGTCCATTTCCTCTTCGCTGAGAACGGGGAGCCTCATGGAGCCGTTACCTGCCTTCTCTCTCCGGCGCGTCACGGGCACTGGTCGTGCGGCCGTGCGGTGCCAGGTGAAGGTACAGCCGGTCCGCAGCGGCTCACCCTCCTCGGAGTGCAAGGTAAAACTGCACGCCGGAGGGCCCCCTTTCGTGCGGGGGCGACCTAACGTCGTACGGCATGACCACCATCATCAAGGCCGCGTCCGTGCCGCTGCTCGACCGCGGCGGCGCGGTCGTGACGACCCCGCTCATCACCACCCCGTCGGCGAACGGGGAGAACCGGATCACCAGCGGGATGAGCGTCTATCCGGTCGGTTCCGGAGCTCCCCTGCACTCGCACAACTGCGACGAGCACGTCACGGTCCTGGAGGGCGAGGCGGAGGTGTGGGTGGACGGCGAGGTGACGAAGCTGGAGCGGTACGACACCACGTACATCCCCTCCCCGATCCCGCACCTGTTCCGCAACATCGGCGACGTCCCGCTGCGCATCCTGTGGGTGTACTCCTCGGGCCACGTCACCCGTACCTTCACCGAGACCGGCAGGACGGTGGAACACCTGTCGGCGGAGGACCAGATGGGCAGCGACGACTAAGGGCTGCGGGTCCCGGTGGGGTGGCTCAGCGGACCTCCGCGGTGACCGCCTCCGCGACGACCTCGGCCACGGCCGCCGGCTGGTCCACCAGGACCGCGTGCCCCGCGTCGGGCACGGACACCAGCCGGAGGTGCGGGCAGGCCTCCAGTCCGCGCCGCTCGTCGTCCGTCAGTCCGATCTCGTCGTGGTCGCCGCGCACCACCCAGGCCGGGACACCGGCCTCGCCCAGCCGGCGGACCAGGTCGGGATAGCGGTCCAGGTACGCGTAGTAGCGCCGTACGATCCGGCGGCAGGTCGCCGGATCGTTGCCGCTCATCGCCGCCGCCAGCGCCTCCGCGCGCCGCGGCGGCAGTTCGCGTCTCATCGCCCGGGGCAGCAGCCCCAGCATGCCGGCCCAGACCGCGGCGCCGAGCCCCGGCACCCGGCCCACGGAGTTCAGCACGGCCAGGGACTTCATCTCGTCGCCGCGGGAGAAGGCAGGCGACAGCAGCACCAGCGGCCCCCGGAACAGGCCCAGGGCGGCCATCTCGAGCGCCACGTTCGCGCCCAGGCTGTGCCCCACGACGACGTCACAGCCGGCCTCGGCGGCGAAGTCCGCCATCAGCCGGGCGTAGTGCTCCATGGACACGTCCTCGGGCGCCTCGGTGCCGCCGAACCCCGGCAGGGCCGCGGCGACCATCCCGAGGCCCGCCACCGCCGGCTCGGCCATGACGTCCGCGTAGAACTCGGTCGTGCACAGGGCCCCCGGGATCATCAGCACCCGGTGCGCGGCATCCGCCGGCCCCGCCCGCCGCACCTCCCAACGCTCACCCATACAACGAGCGTGACCCGGCACCTCGCCGCCCGCACCCGGAGCGGCCCCGCCCCCTTCCCGCGCTCGGCGGTCAGTGGGCGGCGACCAGCTGCCGGTCGTCGGCCCGGGGCGACCGCTTCGCGGTGCGCAGGGCCGCGATCCCGATGAAGACCATGGACGACACCCCGGCGAGCGCGAAGGCGGTGAAGCCCAGGTCGCCGTCACCCCCGGCGAGCAGCCGGCCGCCGAGCCACGGGCCGAACACGGCGCCGAAGCGGCCCATGCCGGAGGTCCAGCCGACGGCGGTGGCACGGTTGTCGGCGTCGGAGCGGATCGACACCGTCGCGTAGATCATCGTCTGGGCGCTGTTGAGGAAGACGCCGGTGAGGAAGACGACGACCATCGTGACGCCGGTGGGCATGTGCACGCTGAGCAGATAGACGCCGGCGGCGGTCAGCGCGAACCAGATCGCCGAGATGCGCGGGGCGCCGAAGCGGTCCGCGGCGCGGCCGGCGGCCAGCATGCCCACGATGCCGCCGAGGTTGAAGACGACGACGAAGGTCAGGGCGCCGGCGAGCGCGTAGCCCTCGGCGCGCATCAGGGTCGGCAGCCAGGTGGCGACGCCGTAGACGAGCAGCAGACCGCCGAAGGAGGCCAGCCAGTACAGCAGGGTCTGGATCCATTCGCCGCCGCGGAAGAGGTTCGCGAGGGCGTCCCAGCGGTCCCCGGCGGTCTTGCGGCCGGTCTTCACCGCGGGCAGCTCGACGTCGTAGCGGGTGGCGAGCGCGCCCGCCTCCTCGGTGCGGCCCTTGGCGACCAGGAAGCTCAGCGACTCGGGCAGGAACGCCATGACCGGCGCGAACAGCAGCGGCAGCACGCAGACCCAGAACGCGGCCCGCCAGCCGACCGGGTCCACCAGCCACTTGGCGACGTACGCGGAGAGGATGCCGCCCGCGTGGTGGGCGGTCATCAGCAGACCGATGACGATCGCGCCGCGGCCGCGCGGGGCGTAGTCGCAGACCATGCTGATCGCGGTGGGCAGCAGACCGCCGAGACCGACGCCCGCGAGGGTCCGGCCGAGGCCGAAGACCTCGACGCCGCCCGCGGTCGCGCACACGCCGGAGGCGAGCGAGAAGAGCACCACGCAGGAGACCAGCAGCTTCTTGCGTCCGATCCGGTCGGCCACGGTGCCCGCGGTGAGCGCGCCGACCAGCATGCCGAAGGTGGCGTAGCTGCCGAGGTCGCCGGCCTGGTCCGGGGTGAGGCCGAAGGTCCTGGTCTCCAGCAGGTGCGGGAGCACCGAGCCGTAGATGAACATGTCGAGGCCGTCGAAGAGGACGGCCAGCCAGCACAGACCGACGACCAGCAGGGCCAGTCTGCTGGCGCGCGGCGGCAGAGCGCGGGAGGAGGACATCTTTGTTTTCCTCTCGTCCAGGAGGGGTGCACTGGAGGGGACGTGGTGCGCAAACGCCAGGAAGCCCCCGAGCTGAGCGTCAACGTTTTCGTCAACAATCTAATCGGCAATTCAGGGGCTCCCGGACGCCGCGTGCCGGGAGCCGGCTCGGCTAGCCGACGGGCGGAGTGCCGTGCGTGTGGAACGACTCGATGGTCTTCAGGCCCCAGGCCTGCCCCTTCTTGCGCTCCTCCTCGGTCCAGGTGACGAGCGGCCAGTCCGGCGCCAGGACGAGCCGCGTGAGCGGGTTGCACAGTTCGATGCGGTTGCCGCCGGGCTCGTAGACGTACAGGAAGAACGTCTGCTGGATGGCGTGTTTGTGCGGGCCCGTCTCGATGAACACACCCGTGTCGATGGCCAGGTCGGCGGCCCGCAGGATGTCCTCGCGGGTGTCGGTCGCGAAGGCGATGTGGTGCAGTCGCCCGGCGCTCCCCGTCCAGTCCGAGGTGTAGACGACGTCGTACGACTTGTTCGTGTAGGTCAGCCAGCGCGCCGCGATCGTCCCGCTGTCGAGCCGGATCTGCTCGGTGGGCCGGGCGCCCAGCACCCGTTCCTGGAACTCGGCGCACGCGAGCACGTCGGCGGCGAGGAAGTTGACGTGGTCCAGTCGCCGTACGCCCACACCCCGGTTGGGCTTGGCCTGGGGCTGGTTCTTCAGCGCGGGCCTGAGCTCCTCGGGGGCCCGGTAGTGCTCGCTCTCCCAGTACAGGGCGTGCTCGTGGCCGTCCGGGTCGTGGGTGACGTACAGCTTGCCGAGGCCCGGTTCGTCCTCCACCCAGGTGCCGGTGCCGCCCGCCGCCTCGACCGCTTCGACCCGGCGGTGGAGGGCCTCCTCGCTGGAGGTGCGCAGGGCCAGCCGGCCGAGGCCGGGCCGCTCGCGGGCGGTGAGGACGAGGCTGTGGTGCTCGTAGTCGTCGAAGGTCCGCAGATGGACGGTGTCACCGTCCTCGCCGCACACCGTGAGGCCGAGGTAGTCGGTGAAGAAGGCGACACTGGCGTCCAGGTCCGGGGTGAAGAGCTGGACGTGCCCGATGTGGGCGATGTCGCCGAGCGGCGGGGTCATCGTCGACCTCCAAGGGTCTGCGGGGGGATCGGCGCCGTCTCGGCGGACCGGGGGAAGACCGTGCCGTCGAAGATCTTGCGGGCCGTGCGGACCACGGCGGTGCGACGCGCGGAGGGCAGGCCGTCGGGGGCGGTGCCGACACTGCTTTCGATGTCCAGGAATCCGGTGGGATGTTCTATGCGAATGCGGTCGCTTCCGGTCGTCAGTTGTGCGATCTCCGCCCCCACACTGCCTTCGATCCGCAGGCCGGCGGCGACGCCGGCCGCGCCGAGGACACCTATGGAGGGGTGGCAGCGGACGGGGATGAAGGTGCGGGTGGTGACCGCGCCGCCGATCCGGGGCGGGGCGAGCAGGGTGAGCTTGGGGACCGTGGTGGCGGAGACGTCACCGAGGCCCATCAGCCGGCCGGCCGCCAGGCGGATCGTGCGCAGGCGGTCGGCGAGGACCACGTCCTCCTCCAGGTCCCGGGGCGACTCGTAGCCGGTGGTGTGGAGGGCGGTGGCGGCGATCAGCACCGTCGGCATGCCGTTGTCCACACAGGTCACGGGGACGCCGTCGACGACGTCGCGGACTTTCCCGGTGGGCAGCAGCGGTCCGGCGCCCGGCGGGAACTCGATGACGACGGGCGCGGCCGACCCCGGCACACCCGCGATCTCGGCGTCTCCGGTGTAGCGCACCCGGCCGCCCGGCGTGGGAAAGGTCGCCGTCGCGTAGTCGCCGGTGTTGACCATCCGGATCCGGACGGCGGTCTCCGTCTCCCCCGCCGGCACGAGTCCGCGCTCCACGGCGAACGGCCCGATCCCGGCGAGGATGTTCCCGCAGTTCTGACGGTCGCTCACCTCGGGCCGGTCCACGGCGACCTGGAGGAACAGATAGTCGACGTCGGCCCGGGGATCGGCCGACCGGGACACCACCGCGACCTTGCTGGTGAGCGGGTGCGCCCCGCCCAGGCCGTCGATCTGGCGGTCGTCCGGGCTGCCCATGAGGCGCAGCAACAGCTCGTCGCGCAGGGCGGGTTGCGCGGGGAGGTCGTCGGCGAGGAAGTAGGCGCCCTTGGAGGTGCCGCCCCGCATCAGCAGACAGGGCACCTCCTCGGGCACGGAGGTCACCGCGGCTCCCCCGTGTACTCCTCGTACGTCCGGTACTCGACGCCGAGCCGCTGCAGGGTCTCCCTCAACCCGTAACGGTCCAGGCCGAGTTCGCCGTCGAGGAAGGCGGCACGGGACCGGGCCTCCTTCGTCTCGCGGGCCTCGGACGCCTCGGCGGCGGCACGGGCCCGCTCGCGCGGGACGACCACGACACCGTCGTCGTCCGCGAGGATCACATCGCCGGGGCGGATCACCTGGCCGTCGATCGCGACCGGCACGTTGACCGAGCCGCCGGTGGCCTTGACCGTGCCCTGCGCGGAGACCGCCCGCGACCAGGCCGGGAAGTCCATCTCGCGCAGCTCCTGGGTGTCGCGGATACCGGCGTTGATGATCAGGCCGCGCACCCCGCGCCGCTGGAGCGCGGTCGCGAACAGCTCGCCGAACATGCCGTCGGTGGACGGGGAGGTGGTGGTGACGACCAGGACGTCACCCTCGCGGCACTGCTCGACGGCCGCGTGGATCATGAGGTTGTCGCCGGGCCAGCTGAGCACGGTGACCGCGGTGCCGGCCATCCGTACGCCCTGCTGGATCGGCCGGATCCCCGGCCCCAGCAGCCCGGTCCGGCCCATCGCCTCGCTCACCGTGGCCACCCCGAAGGCGGCCAGCGCGTCGACGTCCTTCTGCTCCGCCTTCGGCGGGTTGGTGACGATCACGCCGCTCATGCCAGCTCCTTCGCGATCTGGGGGTACGGGCGCATGTACGCCTCGGCCATCGTCCTGTGTGCCAGGCCCAGGTTCGGGCCCGCGTTGCGCTTGAGCTGGACGCCGCGGCGTACGGCGAGGTCGGTGTAGTAGTCCCACAGGTGCTGCTGGGCACCCAGGCACTCCATCGCCCGCCGCTTGGTCTCCCAGACCTCGGTGATGTCGAGCAGGACCTCGGGCCGGAAGCCGCTCATCTCGGGCTGGTGCGGCTCGAAGTAGAAGACCGGCGGGGCGCCGATGATCTCGCCCTCGCCCGGGTAGCCGATGGCCTGCGCGAGGACCCGGGCCTCCATGGCCATGCGGTTGGCGGCCGGGTGGTCACCGTTGTACGGGTCCTCGGTGGGGTGGGTGAGGACGACGTCGGGCTGGGTCTCCCGGTAGACGGCGACCAGCCGGTCGGTCAGCTCGGCCGACGCGATGAGCGGGTAGTCGCCGGCGTCGAAGAAGCGGACCTCCGCGCCCAGGGCGGCGGCGGCGCGCTCGGCCTCGTCCCGGCGTATCGCCTTGATCTCGTCCAGCTTCCGGCCCTCGCGCCACGCCTTGGCGGACTCGCCGCGCTCGCCGAAGGTCAGACAGGCGATGGTGACCTTCTCGCCGCGGGCGGCGGCCAGGGCTATGGCGCCGCCCGCACGCCACACGAAGTCCCCGGCGTGCGCGGTGACGACGAGGGTCGCTCTGGGTGGACCGGCGGGCGCGTTGGCCTGGATCATTCCGTAATCTCCTTGGTCGGATGGGCGCCCGCCCCGCCCGGCCGTGATCAGTCGCGCAGAGCCTCGATCACGCTGGTGAGGTGGGCGCGGACGGCCGACTCGGCCGCCTGCGGATCCCTGGCCCGGATCGCTTCGATCATGGTCAGGTGCTCGTTCAGGGATTGCTGCGGACGCCCCGGCCGCAGCGCCAACTGGAAGCGGTGACGCACCAGTTGGGCGTTCAGCCGCTCCAGCAGCTCCTGCGCGGTCCGCTGGTCGGAGAACTCCCGGATGCGGACGTGCAGTTCGTGGTTGAGGTCGGAGTAGGTGACCGGCTCGCCGTCGGCGACGGCCTTGGTCATCGCCGTGCCGAGCTCCGTCAGCTGGAGCAGCTGCTCGTCGCTGGCCGCGACGGCCGCCTTCGCCGCGCACAGCCCTTCGAGGACCATGCGGCACTCGGTGATGGCGACCGCTTCGTCCACGGTCACCACCCGGACCCGCGAGCCCCGGTTGCGGATCCGCTCGACGAGCCCCTGGGACTCCAGATCGATGAGTGCCGCGCGGATGCTGGCCCGCGTCACACCGAACTGCTCGGCGAGCTCGTTCTCCACCAGCCGCTGCGCCGGTGCCATCTCGCCGTGCAGGATCGCCTGCCGCAGCTGCGCGAACGCGTGGTGCTTGGCCTGCTCCCCGGTGCCCGGACGGGCTTCCTTCGGCATCGTTGCCCTCCCTGAGTGAGTGCCTGTCGAACCTAAATCTAGCCAGACAACATTGTCAACAATTTTGTCCGCCATATCCGGGGGCGTGCGGCGGGAACACCCCGTTCGCGTCACTTGATCACGGCGTTGGCCACCACGACCACCACACCGAGCAGCGCGTCGACCACGCCGGTCCCGAGGGCCACCGGCCACGACCGGTGCGACCGGCGGGCGGTGAGGAGCCCCAGGCCGAACAGGAGGGCGATGTTCAGGGCGAACGCCGGGTACTCCACCCCGTTCGCCGGCCACCACCCCCAGCCCGCGCCCGCCAGCACCAGCACCGTCGGCACGACCGCCACGACCAGCGGCCATTCGTCACGCAGCGCGCGCAGGGCGTCCCCACGGCGGTGCGGGGCACGCTCGGCGATGTAGTGGGCGTAGCCGTGCGCGAGGGCGGAGGCGAGCGCGGTCACCAGCAGCCACAGGGCGTCGTAGCGGCGGCTGCCCCGGGAGGAGTGTCCGTACTGGGTGAGCGCGGCGACCATCGAGCTGGCGAGGACGGCGCCGTAGACCCCGCCGAACAGGAGGTTCTCATGGGCGTCGGGCGAGTGCCGCTCGACTGTCGCCGCCGTGGGCCGGGCCATGTGATCCACGATCTCCCGCTCCGGCCCGGCTCGCAGCTTCAGCGGGCCGGTGGGGCCGTCGTCCCCCGGATCTCCAGCAGTGGCGCGGCCAGCTGCACCCGCCCCGCTCCCCCGCGTCCCTCGAGCCGGTCGAGCAGGCAGCGGGCGGCCCGGCGCCCGACCTCGTGGCCGGCGTTGTCGACGGTGGTCAGCCACAGATGCCGCAGCCGGGACGTGCTGGTGTTGTCGTAGCCGACGACGGACAGGTCCCCCGGGACGCGCAGGCCGAGTTCCTCGGCCGCGGACAGCGCGCCGACGCAGGCGATGTCGTTGACGGCGAACACGGCGGTGGGCCGGTCCGGGCGGCCGAGCAGCCGTACGGCGGCCCGGTGGCCGCCCTCCTCCGTCATGTCGCTGGGCTCGACCAGGGCGTCCGGCACCCCGTGCGCCCGCATCGTCGCCTCGAAGCTGCGCCTCCTGAGCTCGCCGACCGCGCCGTAGCCCGCGATGTGCGCGACACGGCGGTGGCCGAGCCCGAGCAGGTGCTCGGTGACCAGGCGCGCGCCCCGTTCGTCGTCGCCCGCGACCACGTCGACCCCCGGCGGGACCGGTTCCCGGGCGCCCGCGACGACCACCGGGACCCGCTCGGCGACCGCGCCGAGCGCCGCCGGATCGGGCAGGGTGCCGACGACCACCAGCCCGTCGGCTCCCAGGTCCAGGAAGGGGCCGGCCGGATCCTGGCCGGCCCGCCGGTTGAGACGGGCGTCGGCGAGCAGCATGTGCAGTCCGCCGGCGTGCAGCAGCGAGTTGAGGCCGTCCAGGAGGTCGACGTACCAGGGGTTGCGCAGGTCGTGCAGGAGGACGCCGACGGTGCGGGTGCGCTGTTCGCTGAGGCTGCGCGCGGCCGCGTTGGGCCGGTAGCCGAGCTCGCGCACGGCCCGCAGCACGGCCTCCCGCTTCTCGGCGCGCACCTGGTCGGAGCCGCGCAGGACGAGGGAGACCAGCGACTTGGACACCCCGGCCCGGTCGGCGACGTCACGGATGGTCGGCGGTCTCATGCCCTGGACCGTTCCACGTCGCCCTGAGGTTGTCAAAGGATCACGAAGGGCTTGACACCCCTGAAGAAAGCCCCCCAGGGTGGCCTGGACAAGAAAATGGACCGGTCCAAATGAGGTCCAGTGGGACTGAGGGACTGAGAGGGGCTGTCGGTCATGGTGGAGTCCGTGGATGCGCTCGGTGTCGCCGTCGTCGGGTTCGGCTGGATGGGCCGGGTGCACACCCAGGCGTACGCGCGGGTCCGGCACCACTACCCGCGGCTCGCGCTGCGCCCGGAGCTGGTGACGGTCGCCGAGGAGGTCCCGGGCCGGGCCGAGGAGGCCGCCGCCCAGTTCGGCTTCGCCTCCACCACCCGGAACTGGCGCGAGGTCGCCGCCGACCCGCGAGTGCGGGCCGTGAGCATCACCGCGCCGAACTTCCTGCACCGCGAGATCGGCGTAGCGATGGCCGAGGCCGGCAAGCACATCTGGATCGAGAAGCCGGTGGGTCTCACCGCCGAGGACGCCCGCGCGGTGGCGGACGCGGTCGCGAAGGCCGGGGTACGGGGCGCGGTCGGCTTCAACTACCGCAACGCGCCCGCCGTCGAGACGGCCCGCGACCTGATCGCCTCCGGTGAGCTGGGCACGGTCACGCACGTCCGCATCCGCCTGTTCAGCGACTACGCGGCCCATCCGGACGGGGCGCTGACCTGGCGGTACGAGCGGGAGCGGGGCGGCAGCGGGGTGCTCGGCGACCTGGCCTCGCACGGCGCGGACCTGGCCCGCTTCCTGCTCGGCGACATCGCCTCCCTGACCGCGGACACGGCGGTGTTCGTCCCCGAGCGGGCCCGTCCGACCGGGGCGACGGCGGGCCACAGCCGCGCCTCGGGCGGCGAGCTGGGCCCGGTCGAGAACGAGGACTACGTCAACTGCCTGCTGCGCTTCGCCTCCGGCGCCCGCGGGGTCCTGGAGGCCTGCCGGGTCTCGGTCGGTGAGCAGAACAACTACGGCTTCGAGGTGCACGGCACGAGGGGCGCGGTGTTCTGGGACTTCCGCCGGATGAACGAGCTGGGCGTCAGCCGCGGCACGGCCTACCAGGACCAGCCGGTCAGCACGGTGTACGTCGGCCCGGGCGACGGCGAGTTCGGCGCGTTCCAGCCGGGCGCCGCCAACGCGATGGGCTACGACGACCTCAAGGTCGTGGAGGCGTACCGGTTCCTGCGCTCGATCGCCGAGGGCACTCCGCACGGGGCGACCCTGGCGGACGCCGTGCACAGCGCGACCGTACTGGAGGCGATGTCGCGGTCGGCGGAGAACGGCACGTGGGTGGACGTGCACCCGTAGGGGTGGCGGTGGAACCACCCCCGGTTCGGTTGCCAGGCCCAGGGACCGCACGCCCCGGGCACGGCAGGCTTCAAGGGCCGGCGAGCACGCGGACGCCGGCACCGGATCCGTCACACCGAGAACTCGGGGGAACTCCCATGTCCGAAGCCGTCGCCCGGCGCCTGACCGGCCTCGCGGCCCTCGTCGCCGCGGTCGCCCTCGTCGTCCAGGTGCCGCTGTACTTCATCTACCCGGGCCCGCCGCCGGACGGGAACGTCCTGTCCCGGCTACTCGTCGGGATCGTCGCGCTGGCGTCCCTGGTCGTGTTCGTCACGGCCTTCCGGGACCTGGTCCGGCGCGCCGGCCCCAGCCACGAATGGGCCGGCTCGATCGCCTTCTCCACCGGCCTCGTCTACGCGACGGTCACCCTGGTCTCCATGGGCCTGGAGGCGGGCGCGGTCATCGCCGTCGACCGCCCGATCGATCCGACGATCGACGTCAGCGGCACCTACCTTCTCTACGGGACCGTCTCCCGGCTGATGCTGGCGCTCTTCCTGGCCTCCCTCGGGTACGCCGTCTCCCGCACCCGGCTCCTGCCACGCTGGACCGGCCGCTCGGCGTACGTCCTGGCCGGGACCAACCTCGCCTTCGTGCCCTCGCTGTTCTTCGGCAACGACCCCGCGTTCTTCTACGCGGCGAACGGCTGGGGCACGACGGCGCTGATGGGGGCGGTGTTCAGCTACTGGCTGCTGGCGCTGGGCGTCGCGACGTACCGCAGCGCCGGACGCGTCGGCCGGGCGGCAGGCTCGCCGGCGCTCCGGCACTGAGGGAGACCGGCCGTCGAAACCGGCCGCCGCAGGTGACCGCCCCGTCAGCCGGCCGTCACCTGCGGCGGCATGTTGTACGGCGTCACCACCTGAATGGCCGAGGGCAGGGTGGGCCCGGCCGGCGGCAGCGCGCCGTGCGCCCGCATCACGAGGTGGCAGGCCTCCCGCATGTCCTGGCGCAGGTCGTGGTGGAGGACGGCGGACAGGCGCTCGTCCCGCAGCAGACGGGTGTTGTCGTGGTCGAGGTCGTGCGCGACGAACACGACGCATTCGCGGCCCGCGTCGGCGAAGGCACGGAGCGTCGCGATGTTCCCGCCGCCGATGGAGTACACCGCCCGGATCTCCGGATCGCGGTCGAGGGCCGCGCGGACGAGGTCGTACTGGGTGGCGTCGAGGCCCTGGCCCTCGGTGATCTCCACGAGGGTCCGCCTCGGGTGGCGGGCGCGCATGACGCCGCGGAAGCCCATCTCGCGCTCCTCCTCGTTGCGGAAGAAGCCGCTGGAGAGGCTGGTCAGGACGTTGCCGGGACGGTCGCCCAGCCACTGGCCCGTCAGGTAGGCGGCGGTGGCGCCGGCGGCCCGGTTGTCGATGCCGACATAGGCGAGGCGGGGGCTCGCGGGCAGGTCGGTGACCAGGGTGACCACCGGGATGCCGGCGGCGACCAGCCGGCCCACGGCGGCGGTGATCTCGGGGACGTCCGGCGCCTTGAGGATCACGCCCTGGGTGCCGCGCCGGGCGATCCGGTCGAGGGCGGCGACCTGCTCCCGGACCGGCCCGGTCTCCCGGAAGTGGAAGCGGGAGCGCAGCACGGCCGGGTGCAGGGAGGGCAGCTCGGCCTCCAGGGCGGCCCGTACGGCGGTGGTGAAGCGTTCCGGTGCCTGCATCACGATGTCGACCATGAAGGTGCGGCCGACCAGCCGGACCTGGGTGCGCTGGCGCTGCAGGTCGGCGACGGCCCGCCGTACCTCCTGCTCGGTGGACTCACGGACCCCTCCCCTGCCGTTGAGCACCCGGTCCACGGTGGCCTCGCTCAGACCAGCCTGACGTGCGATCTCACGGATGGGGAAGGGGTGGCCCACGGTCATCTCCTGCGCAGGCCGCTTGAGGGGTTTTTGATGGCTGCCTGCTGGTTGTTCGACGGGTTTGTCATGACAAGAATGGCAGTGCAGAGCCGCAGCCGAAAGGACTTCCGCACATGGGACTTCTCGACGACAAGGTCGTCCTCGTCAACGGCGGCAGCCAGGGCGTCGGCGCGGCCGTCGCGCGGGCCGCGGTCCGCGAGGGCGCCGCCGTCGCCGTCACCGGGCGCCGGCCCGAACCGGGCGAGGCGCTGGTCGCGGAACTGACCGCCGCCGGCGGCAAGGCCGTGTTCGTACGGGCCGACCTCGCGGACGCCGAGCAGGCGAAGGCGTCCGTGACGGAGACGGTGGCGGTGTACGGCCGGGTGGACTGCCTGGTCAACGCGGCGGGCCTGACCTCCCGGGGCACGCTCCTCGACACGTCGCCCGAACTGTTCGACCAGCACATCGCGATCAACCTGAAGGCCCCGTTCTTCGCCATGCAGGCGGCGGTGGCGGACATGCTGGCCCGTGAGGCGCCCGGCACCGTCGTCAACGTCATCACGTCCTCGGCGCACGGCGGGCAGCCCTTCCTCGCGCCGTACGTCGCCGCCAAGGCCGGACTGGCCGGTCTGACCCGCAACGCGGCGCACGCCCACCGCTTCGACCGGATCCGGATCAACGGCCTGAACATCGGCTGGACGGCCACCGAGGGCGAGGACGCGACCCAGAAGGCCTTCCACGGCGCGGGGGACGACTGGCGTGAGGAGGCGGCCGCGCGGCTGCCGATGGGCAAGCTCGGCCAGCCCGACGAGATCGCCGACTTCGTGGTGTTCCTGCTCTCCGACCGGTCCGGCGTGGTCACCGGTTCGGTGATCGACTGGGATCAGAACGTGCTCGGCGGCCTCGACTGAGGCCCTGGACCTCTCACCTCTCCCCGCCCCCCGTACGACCCCGCTAGGAGCTGCATCCCCATGCGTATCGGAATCCTCGGCCTCGGCCGCATCGGCGCCTTCCACGCCGAGACCCTCTCCGGACTCGACGCGGTCGAGTCGCTCGTCGTGGCCGACCCGTTCGCGGAGGCCGCCAAGTCCGCCGCCGAGCGGTTCGGCGCCGAGGTCGCGGACTCCCCCGAGGCCGTGCTCGCCGCCGGCGTGGACGGTGTCGTGATCGCCGCCGCGACCGACGCCCACCCGGGCCTCATCCTGGCCGCCGTGGAGGCCGGCGTCCCCGTGTTCTGCGAGAAGCCCGTCGCCAGGACCATGGCCGAGGGTGTCGCCGTGCTGGGGGCCGTCCAGGGAAGCGGCGTGCCGATCCAGATCGGCTACAACCGCCGCTTCGACGCCGGGTTCGTCGCCGCGCGGGCCGCCGTGCGGAGCGGTGAGCTGGGCAAGCTGCACACCGTGCGCTCGACCACCCTGGACCCGGCGCCGCCGCCGGCCGCGTACATCGCCGCCTCCGGGGGCATCTTCCGGGACTGTTCGGTCCACGACTTCGACATCATCCGCTGGGTGACCGGCCGCGAGGTGACCGAGGTGTACGCGGTCGGCGGCAACCGGGGCGCCGACTACATCAAGGAGGCGGGCGACGCCGACACCACCGGCGCGCTCCTCACCCTCGACGACGGCACCATCGCGGTGATCTCCAACTCCCGCCACAACGCCCGTGGTTACGACGTCCGCATGGAGATCCACGGCTTCACGGACTCCATCGCGGTGGGCCTGGAGGACAAGCTGCCGCTGCGCTCGGTCGAGCCCGGCGTCACCTTCCCCGCCGGCACCCCGCACGACTTCTTCATGGACCGCTTCACGGCCGCCTACCGCGCCGAACTCACCGCGTTCACCGAGGTCGTGGCCGGTACCCGGCCCTCGCCCTGCACGATCGAGGACGCTCTGGAGGCGGGCTGGATCGCGGAGGCCTGCACGCTCTCGCTGCACGAGCACCGGCCGGTGACCATCGCGGAGGTGCGGGCCTCCTGAGCCGGCTCTCCGCTGTCGGGGGCGGTCCCTGAGGGGCCGCCCCCATCGGCCCGGCCGGCCTCACAGGGCGTAGCGGACCAGCCAGTCGTCCGGGTCGTACGCGTCCCGCGCCGGGTCCTTCGGCGTGGCCGGGCGCTCCTCGACGGTGTCCTCCGGGCGCACCCGCTCGGGCAGTGTCCCGAACCTGGCCCGGCGCAGGTCCTCCGCGCTGCCGGACTGCTCTTCCTCCTGCATCTCACCCTCCCCGCTGACGGCTCCACGCACCTTCCACCCTCTCCAACGTCCTCGCCGCGCCGCCGGTTCCACCGGCAGGCCGCAGCCGACCGGCAGCAGGAGGGGCCACACGAACGCGGACGCGCCGCCGCCTCTCGGCGACGGCGCGAACCGGCTGCTCAGCGGGAGGGTCAGGCCCCGCAGGACCGCAGGAACTTCCGGGTGCGCACCGCGATGGGCAGCGGCCTGTCCGGCTCGCACGGGTACATGTCCTGCTCGACGATCGCGAACAGCTCCACACCGAGCCGCTGAGCCGCGACCAGCACCGGCTCCAACTCCGGTACACCGGAGGGCGGTTCGCACATCACCCCGCGCTGGACGGCCGGCCCGAACGGCACTTCGTCCCGCACCACGTCGGCGAGGACCGCCGGGTCGACCTGCTTGAGGTGCAGATACCCGATGCGTTCGCCGTAGGTCTCGATCAGCTTGACGCTGTCGCCGCCGCAGTAGGCGTAATGACCGGTGTCCAGGCAGAGGTTGACCAGTTCGTCGTCGGTGGAGTCCAGGAAGCGTTCGACGTGCTCCTCGGTGTCGATGTGGGTGTCCGCGTGCGGGTGGACGACGAGGTCGAGACCATAGGCCTCCTTCACCTCGTGGCCCAGCCGCTCCATCCCCTTGGTGAGATGGGCCCACTGTTCGGCCGTCAGCTCCGGGGGCTCCAGGATCTCGGCGGTCTTGTCGTCGCGCCAGAAGGACGGGATGACGACCAGGTGCCGCGCGCCCATCGCCCGGGTGAGCGCTGCCACTTGGCTCACATGCTCCCAGGTGGCCTCCCAGACCGACGGACCGCGGTGCAGGCCGGTGAAGACCGTGCCGGCCGAGACCTTGAGGTCGCGCCGGTTCACCTCGTCGGTGAGCCGGGCCGGGTCGGTCGGCAGATAGCCGTACGGCCCCAGCTCGATCCAGGAGTAGCCCGCCTCGGCGACCTCGTCCAGGAACCTTTCCCAGGGCACCTGCCGGGGGTCGTCGGGGAACCAGACCCCCCAGGAGTCCGGGGCGGAGCCGACGCGGATACGGTCCAGCGCCGCGCCCATCTCAGGACTTCCCCTCGCCCGCGCCGGCCACGGGGGCCTTGAGGTCCTTCTCCTCGGGGAGTTCTTCGACGTCGACGCCGCGGACCTGGGACAACTCGTGCTTGAGCGCGGCGAGTTCGGCGCCGCCGGCCATGTGGTTGGTGAGCTCCTCGAGGCTGACCTGTGCGCGGGAGGCGGAGAGTTCGAGGGTGCCCAGGCGCAGGACGCTGAAGTGGTCGCCGACCATGTAGGCGTGGTGCGGGTTGTGGGTGATGAAGATGACGCCGAGTCCGCGGTCGCGGGCGGCGGCGATGTACTTCAGGACCACGCCGGACTGCTTGACGCCGAGGGCGGCGGTGGGCTCGTCCAGGATGAGGACGCGGGCGCCGAAGTAGACGGCGCGGGCGATGGCCACGCACTGGCGCTGGCCGCCGGAGAGCGTCCCGATGGGCTGTTCCAGGTCGTCGAGGACGATGCCCATCTCGCGCAGTTCCTCGTCGGCCGTCCTCTTCATCTTCTCGATGTCGAGGCGGCGCACGGGCCAGGGGCCCTTGGTCATCTCGGAGCCGAGGAAGAAGTTGCGCCACACCGGCATCAGCGGGACGGTCGCGAGGTCCTGATAGACGGTGGCGATGCCCTTGTCGAGGGCCTGGCGGGGGGTGGTCAGACGGACGGGTTCGCCGTCGACGAGGAACTCGCCCTCGGTGTGCTGGTGCAGCCCGGAGATGATCTTGATGAGGGTGGACTTGCCGGCGCCGTTGTCACCCAGGACACAGGTGACCTCGCCGGGGAAGACCTTCAGGTCCACACCGTGCAGGGCACGGATGTTGCCGTAGGACTTGCCCGCGTTGCGCAGTTCGACGACCGCCCCGTCCGCCCCCGCGGCAGGGCTGTCCGCGATGACGGCGCCGTGGGTGGCGGCCTTGCTGGTGGATGTCATGTCGGTCACCTCCGGGTCGCCGTGCGGCTGACCCACAGATTGATCAGGACGGCGCCGAGGAGCATCACGCCGAGGAACGCCTTGAACCAGTCGGGGTTCCAGCCGGCGTAGACGATGCCCTGCTGGACCATGCCGAACATGAACGCCCCGAAGACCGGGCCGATCGCGGAGCCGGCGCCGCCGGTCAGCAGACAGCCGCCGATCACGGCCGCGGAGATGTAGATCAGCTCCTGGCCCACGCCCTCACCGGACTGCACCGTGTTGAACGTGAACAGCTGGTGCATGCCGACGAACCAGGCACCGAACCCGACCAGCATGAACAGCGAGATCTTGGTGAACCTCACGGGCACGCCGACCGCCCGCGCGGACTCCTTGTTCCCGCCGACCGCGAAGACCCAGTTGCCGTACCTGGTGCGCAGCAGCACCCAGGTCGCCAGCGCCGCGAAGACCAGCCAGTAGAAGATCGTGATCTTCACCTGGACCCCGCCGATGTCGAACGACGACGCGAAGACCTTCTTCGCCTGGCCGAACCCGTCCATGTCACTGATGTCGTCGGTCGCCACGTTCGTCGTGACCAGCTTCGTCACCGCCAGGTTCACACCCTGCAGCATCAGGAACGTGCCCAGCGTGATCAGGAAGCTCGGCAGACCCGTCTTGACGACCATCCAGCCGTTGAAGAACCCGATGGCGAGGGACACCAGCAGCGCGACCACCACACCGACCCACACGTTCATGGTCAGCTGGTAGCTGAGCATGCTCGCCGTCAGCGCCGAACTGATCACCGCGACACCGGCCGACAGGTCGAACTCCCCGCCGATCATCAGCAGCGCCACCGGCAGCGCCATGATCCCGATGGTCGACGACTGGTACAGGATGTTCGCCATCGAGGAGGCCTCGCGCACCGGCGGGGCCGCGACGAGGAAGAACACGTACACCGCGACCGCGCCGAGGAACACACCCACCTCGGGGCGCGCCAGCATCCGCAGGGCCAGCGGACGGTCGGTGGTCCGGCCGTCCGTCTTCCTCGGGCCGGAGGCCGGCGGTGTGGACACCGCCGGCTCGGCGTGCTGGGTCATGCTCATCACCGGGTTCCCTTGGCGGCGAACGCCGCGACCGTGTCGACGTTGGTCTTGTCGACGAAGGCCGGACCGGTCAGCACCGGCTGCTCCCCGCCGCCCATGTAGTTGCCGTTGTTCTTGTAGAGCCACAGGGAGTCGATCGCCAGGTAGCCCTGGAGGTAGGGCTGCTGGTCGACGGCGAACTGGATGGTGCCCTTGCTGATGGCTCCGGTCAGGTCCTTGTTCAGGTCGAAGGTGGCGATCTTCGCCTTGCTGCCGGCGTCGGACACCGACTGCACGGCGGTCAGCGCGAAGGGCGCGCCGAGCGTCACGACGTAGTCGATGGCCTTGTCCTGGCTCAGCTTGGCGGTGATCGTCGACTTCACCGACGGCATGTCGGTGCCGTTGACGTTGAGGACCTCGGTGGTGCCGGAGAAGGTCTTCTTGACGCCGTCGCAGCGCTGGGTCAGGCCGATGTTGCCCTGCTCCTGGATGACACAGACGGCCTTCTTGGCGCCGGCCTCGTTCAGGCGCTTGCCGAGCGCCTCACCGGCGACGGTCTCGTCCTGGCCGAAGAACTCCATGAGGCCGAGCTTCTGCCATTCGCTGACACCGGAGTTGAGGCCGACCACGGGTATGTTCGCGGCCTTCGCCTTGGCCACCACGTCCTTGAGGGCGTCGGGCTTGGCGAGGGTGACGGCGATGCCGTCGACCTTCTGGTCGATGGCGTTCTGGACCAGGTTGGACTGGTTGCCCGCGTTCGGGTCCGCGGAGTAGATGAGCTTGACGTTGTCCTTGGCGGCGGCGGCCTCGGCGCCCTTGCGGACGATGTCCCAGAAGGTGTCGCCGGGCGACTGGTGGGTCACCAGAGCCACGGTCATCTGCGGGGTGCTCGCCTTGCCCGCGGAGGCGGCGCCCGCGCTCTCCTCCGACTTCTTTCCGCCGGAACTGCTGGAGCAGCCTGCGAGGGTCAGGGCCACCGCCGCGGCCATGGCCACGACCGGGGCGATTCTGCGGGAACGGGGCGAAGAGCTGTCCATCTTTCCTGCACCTCACTGTGCGACGGGAATACGACCGGGGAAAGGGGAAGGCGATCTCGAGGATCCGGGGCCTGGTACTGCTCAGGGTGGGGCCATGAGGCCGGGTCCGCGACTGTTCGGTTGTGGACTCGGCTCGTGCGCTGCTGGGACGGGATCCAATCCCCTGATTCGTCCGCTGTCAATACTTTGTTAAGACATCATTGCAGGAGCAGGTCCGAATGTAAGAACAAACCATTGACAGCGGAGGCCACCGGGACCTACACCTGGGAGACGCCAGACCCCCCGACCACCGTGAGGAGCGTCGCGCATGGCCGAGCCTGCCCAGCCCCCGGACCTGATCACGATGGGTCGTGCCGGGGTCGAAATCTACCCCAGGCACACGGGCGTCGCCCTCGCACGCGTGGACGATTCGGGGAAGTTCCGCGAGAGTGCCGCGCCGGTCGCCTCCGGCGCCCCCGCGCAGCGCGCGCACCTCACCGGCGTACGCGAACCCCACCCCCGCGCCGAGGAGTTGCCCTTTCACGGGCCGCCGTCCGGCCCGGCGCGGAAACAGACGATCCGCCGCACGGCCGACTCAGGAGGTGCCCCCGATGGCGAGAACCGGTGAACGAACCCGCGCGGGGGCCGGCTCGGCACTGGACGGACTGCACTTCGCGCTCGACCGCGGCAGCCCGGTGCCGCTCTACTACCAGCTCGCCCAGCAGCTGGAGTCGGCGATCGAACACGGGGCGCTCGCCCCGGGCAACCTCCTGGGCAACGAGATCGACCTGTCGACCCGCCTCGGCCTGTCCCGGCCCACGGTCCGCCAGGCGATCCAGTCACTGGTCGACAAAGGCCTCCTGGTGCGCCGCCGCGGCGTCGGCACCCAGGTCGTACACAGCCAGGTGAAACGGCCGCTGGAGCTCAGCAGCCTCTACGACGACCTGGAAGCGGCCGGGCAGGGCCCCACCACGCACGTCGTGCGCAACGAACACGTCCCCGCGACCGCGGACGTGGCCGCCGCCCTGGGGATCGCGGAGGGCGCCGAGGTCACGCTCCTGGAGCGGCTGCGCTCGGCGCACGGCCAGCCGGTGGCGTTCCTCTGCAACTACCTGCCCCCGGCCCTGCTGGACCTCGACACCGGCCGGCTGGAGTCGACCGGCCTGTACCACCTGATGCGCTCCACCGGCATCACCCTGCACAGCGCCCGGCAGACCATCGGCGCCCGCTCCGCCACCGCCGAGGAGGCCGAGCTCCTCGGCGAGACGGCGGGCGCCGCCCTGCTGACCATGCAGCGCACGGCGTACGACGACACCGGGCGGCCGGTCGAGTACGGGACGCACATCTACCGTGCGTCCCGGTACGCGTTCGACTTCCAGCTGCTGGTCAGGTCGTAGCCGCGGGGGCTACCTCGGAGCCATCCGCAGGGCGCCGTCCATGCGGATGGTCTCGCCGTTGAGGTAGTCGTGGTCGACGATCGACAGGGCGAGCCGGGCGTACTCCTCGGGCCGGGCGAGCCGGCGCGGGAAGGGCACGCCCGCCGCGAGCCCGGCGCGGTACTCCTCGGACACGGTGGCCAGCATCGGCGTCTCCACGACGCCCGGCGCGATGGTGCACACCCGGATGCCGTACTGGGCGAGGTCGCGGGCCGCGGGCAGGGTCAGACCGACGACCCCGCCCTTGGAGGACGCGTAGGCCGCCTGGCCGATCTGGCCGTCGTAGGCGGCGATGGAGGCGGTGTTGACGATCACGCCCCGCTGGCCGTTGTCGTCGGCCTCGGTCTGGGCGATGGCCTCCGAGGCGAGCGCGAGCACGTTGAAGGTGCCGATCAGGTTGACCTGGATCACCTTGGCGTACAGGGCGAGGTCGTGGACGCCCTTCTTGCCGAGGATCCGCGCGGAGGGGCCGATACCGGCGCAGTTGACGACCGTCCGCAGCGGGACGCCCGCGCCCGCCGCGACGGCCACGGCGGCACGGACCTGCTCGGGGTCGGTGACGTCGGTGGGGACGTAGGTGACGCCTTCCACCTCGGGAGCCTGGTCCACGCCGTCCTTGAGGTCGAGGGCGAAGACCTTCGCACCCCGCTCGGCGAGCGCCTTCGCGGTGGCCGCGCCGAGGCCGGACGCACCGCCGGTGACGAGGGCGGCGGTGTTCTCGAGCTGCATCATCACTCCTTGCCGAGGGCGGTGAGCACACCGCCCTCGTTCCGGTCCAGCGCACGGGAGATGATCATGCGCTGGATCTGGTTGGTTCCTTCGAAGATCTGCATGACCTTGGCCTCGCGCATGTAGCGCTCGACCGGGAAGTCGCGGGTGTATCCGTACCCGCCGAGGACCTGCACGGCGTCCGTGGTCACCTTCATGGCGTTGTCCGTGGCCACCAGTTTGGCGATCGACGCCTCCCGGGTGAAGGGCAGACCGAGATCCTTCAGCCGCGCGGCGGACAGCGCGGTGGCCCGCGCCGACTCGATCGCGGCACCCATGTCGGCCAGGACGAACGCCAGCCCCTGGTGCTCGATGATCGGCTTGCCGAAGGTCTCCCGCTCACGCGCGTAGCGCACCGCGTGGTCCAGGGCGCCCTGGGCGAGGCCGGTGGCGACGGCGGAGATGCCGAGGCGTCCGCAGTCCAGGGACGCGAGTGCGATCTTCAGACCCTGTCCCTCCTCCCCGATCCGCCGCTCCACGGGCACCCGGACGTCGTCCAGCCGCATGGTGGCCGTCGCCGAGCCGGTCAGACCCATCTTCCGCTCCGGCGGGTCGGCGCTCAGCCCCGGGGTGTCCGCCGGGACCAGGAAGCAGGAGATGCCGTGGGCGCGGTCGTCGGAGGTGCGGGCCATGACCGTGTAGAAGTCGGCGTAGCCGCCGTGGGTGGTCCAGGCCTTGGCGCCGTTCAGGACGTACGAGTCGCCGTCGCGGACCGCGCGGGTCAGCATGGCCGCCGGGTCGGAGCCGGCGTGCGGCTCGGACAGGCAGTACGCGCCGAGCAGCTCACCGCCCAGCATGTCGGGCAGCCAGCGCCGCCGCTGTTCCTCCGTGCCGAACCGGTCCAGCGGGAAGCAGGCCAGCGCGTGCACCGAGATGCCCACGGCGACGCTCGACCAGACCGCGGCGACCTCCTCCAGCACCTGGAGGTAGACCTCGTACGGCTGGCCCGCCCCGCCGTACTCCTCGGCGAACGGCAGCCCGAGCAGCCCGCTGCGGCCGAGGGTACGGAAGACGTCCCTGGGGAACGCCCCGTCCGCCTCCGCGTCGGCGACCCGGGGTGCGAGTTCCTTGGCGGCGAGGGTCCGCGTGAGCTGGATGAGCTCGACGGCCTCCTCGGTCGGCAGGGCGCGAGTGGCAGGCATGGTGACCTCCACGTAGTAGTACTGAGAGTGATACTGCGGTGCGTACGCACGTATCATTTACAGTACGGCAAAGAGGTGTGCCCCAGCCAGGCGGAAAGCGGCCCGATCGTCACAACGGGATGGCCGGAACTGATGGCCGGGACGGCTCGTCAGGACGAGACGGCGTGCACGATCAGCGAGGCGAGCTGCTCGTACGCCTCCGCGTCGGTCAGCCCGGTGCGCGCCTTCAGCTCGCCCTGCTGGATCTGCCGCATGGTCGCGGCGGCGACCTCCCCGACGAACGCGGTGTGCACGTCCCGGAAGGCGCCGCCGGACACCCCCTCGGCGATCAGCTGCCGCACCCGCTCCGCGGCCATCCGCGTGTTGGCCTCGTACACCTCGCGCGCGGGCGGGAAGTCCGCCACGTCGTCGAGGAAGCGGCGGGAGAGCGGGCGCAGCTGTTCGGCCACGGTGGTGAGGTACACCCGGACGCGGTCCGAGGGGTCCACGGTCTGCGCCACCCGCTTCTCCACGGCCTCCGTCGCCCCGCGGAAGTAGTGCTTGGCCGCCTCCACCACCAGCCCCTGCTTGCTGCGGGCGAGCTGGTAGAGGGTGGTCTTCGAGCAGCGCAGCCGCTCGGCGAGGTCGTCGAGCGTGAGGTCCGAGAAGCCCTCCGCCGTGAGCAGCGCGACGAGTCGTTCCAGCAGGTCGGCCTGTCGGGCGGTACGGCGGGTGGACGGCATGATCCCAGCGTAGCGCCGGTGGCCCGGCCGCCCGGTCCTCAGTGGACGGTGTCCAGCCTCGCCCGCTGGTCCTCGGTCAGCTCCAGGTCCACAGCCGCGAGGTTCTCCTCCAGCTGCGCCACCGAGGAGGCACCGGCGAGCGGGACGACCGGCAGCTCGCCGCCCAGCTGCCAGGCCAGTACGACCTGGTTGACGCTCGCGCCGGTCTCGCGTGCGACCTCGCCCAGGACGGCGAGCCGGGCCGGGGTGCCCGGGTGGTCGTAGTCCGGCGGCAGCGGCCGGTCCCGGCGGGTGTACGCGCCCCTGAGCAGCGGCGAGTACGCGACCAGGGTGAGGCCGGGCTCGGCCCGCAGATAGCCGAGGAGTTCCGGGCCTGCGTGGCCGAGGCCCCCGTCGGGGAAGAGGTCGCTCGGGACGTCGGAGCGCGGGCGCAGATGGCTGTGGTGGTACTGCAGCACCTCGTAGCCGGGCAGACCGGCCGCGGCGGCCAGGGCGCGGGCCCGCTCCACGCGCCAGATCGCCTGGTTGCTCACGCCGAGCAGTCCGACCGTGCCCTCCGCGACGAGCGCGCCGAAGGCCTCGACGGTCTCGCGCTGCGGGACGGTGTGGTCGTCGATGTGGGCGTAGAGCAGGTCCAGCTTCTCCACGCCGAGCCGCTCGCGGCTGCGCTCGGCCGACTCCCGGATCACCTTCGCCGAGAGGCCCTCCGGGTTGTCGGTGTAGCTGGTGCCCGGGGCCAGGGGGCGGGCGCCGAGCTTGGTGGCGAAGACGATCTCGTCGCCGACGCCGCGGCTGCGCCGCCACCGGCCGAGCAGTTCCTCGCTCTGGCCGCCCTGGCCGCCGTCCTCCCAGAACGCGTAGTTGTCGGAGGTGTCGACGAAGGTGCCGCCGGCCTCCGTATATCGGTCGAGGATCGCGAACGACGTCTTCTCGTCGGTCCGCGACCCGAACAGCATCGCGCCGAGCGCGAGCACGCTGACCTCACGGCGGGTGGCGGGATCGGTGCCTATGGTGCGGTACTTCATGGTGAATCCTCCCGTTCGGCCGGATCCATCGGATCTCCCCGGCTCGAACAGGAGTCTTCAACTTGAAGTGCGCTTCAGCGCAAGGGCTTTGTCCGGGCGCACGAGAAAGGCCGCCCTCCCATCACTGAGAAGACGGCCTCCGACCGGCAACAAAGCTGGTCGGGACGACAGGATTTGAACCTGCGACCCCTTGACCCCCAGTCAAGTGCGCTACCAAGCTGCGCCACGTCCCGGTGCGCGAGCGCCGCGGAGTTCCGCGTGATCGCGCGAACAGCACTTTACCCCACCCCGGGCGCCGCGCCGAAAATGACCCCGGCGCGGGACAATCGGCGCATGCGACGGGAACAGGGACAGGAGCCGGAACGGGACCGGGACGCGGAGGGCCGGGCACGCAACGCCCGGCCCCGGGACGGGCTGGGCAGGCCCCTGCCCTACGGCGCGGGCGGGGTGGAGCGGCAGCCGGAGGGCGTCGTACGGACCCCGGAGCGGACCGTCACCGAGGCGCAGGCCCTGCTGGACGCGGGCAAGCCGTTCCACGCGCACGAGGTCTTCGAGGACGCCTGGAAGTCCGGCCCCGAAGCGGAACGCGCGCTGTGGCGCGGACTCGCCCAGCTCGCGGTCGGTCTCACGCACGCGGCCCGGGGCAACCTCGCGGGCGGGCCGCGGCTGCTGCGGCGCGGCGCCGGGGCGGTGGAGGACTGGGCGGCGGGCGAGAGGCGGCCGCGGCCGTACGGAATGGATCTCGCGGGGCTGGCCGGCTGGGCGCGGGAGCTCGCGGCGTCGGTGGAGCGGACGGGCGAGGCGGTGGACGCGCGGGAACACGCGCCGCGGCTGCGCTGACCGGGCCGGCACCCGCCCCGGTCACTGTCAGTGGCGTAGGGCAGACTCGAGGTGTGCGAAGGATTCATGTCATCGGTATCGGAGCGGGCGACCCCGACCAGCTCACCCTGCAGGCCGTGCGGGCGCTGCGGAGCACGGACGTGTTCTTCGTCCTGGACAAGGGCGAGGTGAAGAGCGATCTGACGCGGCTGCGCCGGGACATGCTGGACATCCACGCACCGGAGGGCGCCTACCGGGTGGTCGAGGCCGGCGATCCGCCGCGGGACCGCCGGGCCGACGGCTCGGCCTACTCCCCCGCGGTCGGCGACTGGCGCAGCGCCCGCGCGGAGATCTACGAGCGGCTGATCCGCGAGGAACTCGGCGAGGAGGAGAGCGGAGCGTTCCTGGTGTGGGGCGACCCGGCGCTGTACGACAGCACGCTGGGGATCCTCGAGGAGGTGCTGGCCCGGGGCGCGGTCGCCTTCGAGTACGACGTCGTACCGGGCATCAGCAGTGTCTCGGCGCTCGTCGCCCGCCACCGCACCGGTCTGAACCGGGTGGCGCGGCCCGTGCAGATCACCACCGGGCGGCGGCTCGCCGAGGGCTTCCCGGAGGGGGTGGACGACGTGGTGGTGATGCTGGACGCCCACCAGACCTTCCGGCAGTACGCCGACGACGACATCGACATCTACTGGGGCGCGTACATAGGCACCCCGGACGAGATCCTCGCCTCCGGGCCGATCGCCGAGGCCGGCCCCCGCATCGAGCGACTGCGTGCCGAGGCGCGCGAGCGCAAGGGCTGGATCATGGACACCTACCTGCTGCGCCGCAACCCCGACCGCCGGTAGCCGGCCGCGCTACCGCAGCAGCAGCTGTACGCCGCCCACGACCGTCGCCGCGATGACGAGTTGTTCGAACAGCCGCTGGTTGATGCGGTGCACGGCCCACCTGCCGAGCAGCGCGCCGGGGACGACGAACGCGGCGAGCGCGGCGTCCAGGAGGAGGGACCGGCCGTCGATCAGGCCGAGACCGGCGCTGAACGGGACCTTCGAGAGGTTCACGATGAGGAAGAAGAACGCGGAGGTGCCCAGGAAGCCGAGCTTGCGGAAGCCCGCCGAGAGCAGGTACATCGACATCACCGGTCCGCCCGCGTTCGCGACCATCGTGGTGAATCCGCCGAGGACGCCGTAGGAGCGCGCCTTGACGCGGCCCGCGCGGGTCACCACGGCGTCGGGATCGTCGGCCGCCTCGGCCGAGCGCCGCCGCCACACCGTGACACCCGCCATCAGCAGCAGGATCGCGCCGATCGAGGTGCGGACCGCCCCGTCGTCGGCCCAGACCAGGAAGAGCGTCCCCAGGACCACTCCGGCCGCGACCGCGGGGAACAGCCGCCACAGGGTGGGCCAGTGCGCGTGCCGCCGGTAGGTGAGGACGGCGAGGACGTCGCCGGCGATCAGCAGCGGCAGCAGGACGCCCGTGGAGGCGCGGGCCGGCAGCACCGCGGCGAAGATCGCGAGACTGACGGTGTTGGCGCCGCTCACGGCCGTCTTGGAGAAGCCGACCAGCAGGGCCGCGAAGGCGAGGGCGGCGAACTCCCAGCCGGTGATGTGCCACAGAGTCATCGTGTTCATGCGGAAACCGATGCTACGCACAGCCATCCGTCGGCTGTAAGGACCGTCTCGCCAGTCGGCCATGTGCACTGAAAGGATTCCGCATGCGCCCTGGAACGCCGAAACGGGAGAAGCCATGACCGCACACGTCCTCGCGGGCACTCGAGGCACCCTGTTCGCCCACGAGTGGCCGCACCCGCGGCCCCGGTACGTCGCCCTCCTCGTCCACGGATACGGCGAGCACGCCGGCCGCCACGCGGAACTCGCCGGTGTCCTGAACGGGCACGGCGCGGCCGTCTTCGCGCCCGACCACATGGGACACGGAAGGTCGGCGGGCGAGCGGGTGGTGATCGAGGACTTCGAGGACGTGGTCACCGACGTGCACGCCGTGGCGGACCTCGCCCGGGCCGCGCACCCCGGCCTTCCGCTGGTCGTGATCGGTCACTCGATGGGCGGCCTGATCGCGGCCCGGCACGCACAGCGGTACGGCGGCACGCCCGCCGCGCTCGTTCTCTCCGGGCCGGTCATCGGCGACTGGGAGCTGCCCCGGCGCCTGCTGGCCCACCACGAGATCCCCGACGTCCCCGTCCACCCCGCCGCCCTCTCCCGCGACCCCGCCGTCGGCCGGGCGTACGCGGCGGATCCCCTGGTGTGGCACGGGCCGATGAAGCGGCCGACGCTGGAGGCCTTCGTACGGACCCTGGGGGCCGTCGCCGAGGGCGGTGGCGTCGGCCGGCTCCCGCTGCTGTGGCTGCACGGCGAGGACGACCGGCTGGTGCCCCTGTCCGGCAGCCGGACCGGCGTGGAGCGGCTCGCCGGGAGCGGGAGCGGGAGCGGAAGGGGAGGCGGGGTGACCGAGCGGATCTACGCCGGGGCCCGGCACGAGGTGTTCCACGAGACGAACAGAACCGAGGTGTTCGAGGACCTGACGAGCTTCCTGGACGGGGTGCTCGACGCCACGCCCGGCCACTGAGACCCGGCCGTTTGCACCGGTTCGCCCTGGGCACCCGCGCCTCCATGGAGTGGTTGCGCAGTGCCGCCTGCGTGGGCGAGGACCCCGACCTGTTCTTCCCCGTGGGCACGACCGGACCGGCCCTGCGGGACACCGCGGCCGCGAAACGCGTGTGCGCCCGCTGCCGGGTGACCGCCGACTGCCTGGCCTACGCGCTGGGCATCGGGCAGACCTCGGGTGTGTGGGGCGGTACCGACGAGGCGGAACGAGCGGAACTGCTCCGTACCGTCAGACAGGACGCGACGAGAAGGAGCACGGTATGACTGTCGTGAAGAGCTTTCTTCCCGAACCCGGCCGCCAGGTCACCTTCGACGCGTTGCAGAGCACCCTCGTGGATCTCCTCGGTCTCTCGCTGATCGGGAAGCAGGCGCACTGGAACATCGTGGGTCCGCGGTTCCGTTCGATCCACCTCCAGCTCGACGAGGTGGTCGCGACGACCCGTGCCTACGCCGACACGGTCGCCGAGCGGGCCGCCGCGCTCGGCCTGCCGCCGGACGGCCGTCCGGAGACGATCGCCTCGGCGTTCACGCTGCCCGGCCCGAAGGACGGCTGGCTGCGGGACGACGAGGTGGTCGGTGTCGTCGCCGAGGCGCTGGGGTCGGCGATCGGCCGGCTGCGGGAGCGGATCACGGCGACCGCGGAGCCGGACCCGGTCACCCAGGACCTGCTGATCGGCATCACCGCGGAACTGGAGAAGCAGCGGTGGATGTTCGAGGCGGAGAACCTGCCCCGCGAGCACTGATTTCCGTGAGGAGAGGCCCTGCCATGACCGACGCCCTCGAACTCGACGCGCTGTGGGAGGAGTTCCACCGCGTGGTGAACATGACCTCGCAGGAGCTGGCCGCCTGGCTGCGGGTGCGGGACGCCGACGAGAACGCGGAACCCCTCCCCGACGAGGCGGGGTCCCCGACCGGGCAGCACGTCCTGGCGATCCTGCAGAAGCGGCGCACCGACCTCACCGACGACGACGTACGGGTGATGTACCGGGTCGTGGACACGGTGACCGCGCAGACCGACCCGGAGAGCGAGCCGGTGGCCGAGGACACCGGTCTGCGCCACCGGTTGATGACGATCGGCCACGATCCGCTCAAGCCGTGACGCCGAGCCGCGCCAGCGCGGCGGACACCAGGGTGCGCACCCCCGGCGCCAGCACCGAGAGGTCCGGTGCGAACAACGGGCTGTGGTTTCCCGGCACGTTGAGGACCTTCTCGGTCAACTCCTCCCCCGGCGCCGCCTCCCACACCGCCGCCGGGGTCGAGGTCACGTACCAGTAGTCGTACGGCACGCCCTCGGGCGCGAGCAGCGAGAAGTCCTCGCTGCCCATCGCCTGCCCGAAGTCGAACACCGTGTGCTCGCCGAAGAGCCGGCGGTGCACGGCGGCGATCTCGCCGTCCAGGGCGGCGTCGTTGACGGTGTTCGGATAGCCGGGCAGGACCGTGACCTCCGGCGGCACCGGGCAGCCCGCGGCGGCGCACTCCCCCTCGACGATCCGCCGCACCGCGGTGAGGACGCGCTCGCGCACCCGGCCGTCCTGGGTGCGCACGTTCAGCGCGAGCCGGGCCTCCGCGGGGATGATGTTGGACTTCGTCCCGGCGTGGAACCGCCCCACCGTGAGCACCGCCGACTCCCCGGCCGCTATCTCGCGGGCGACGACCGTCTGCAGCCGGGTGACGATGTAGGCACCGGTCACCACGGGGTCGACGGTCGACTCGGGCCGCGAACCGTGCCCGCCCACCCCGTGCACCACGACGTCGATGTCGTCCGAGGCCGACAGGGTCAGTCCGGGGGTGTGCGGGTAGAACCCGGCGAGCCCGGGCGCGGCATGCTGGCCGAACAGCGCGTCGGGGCGCGGGAAACGCTCGTGGATCCCGTCCGCGACCATCGCGGCCGCGCCTCCCCCTGCCTCCTCGGCGGGCTGCCCGACCACCACGAGCGTGCCGGACCAGGTGTCCCGGGCGGCGGCGAGGACCTCGGCGGCGGCCGCGAGCCAGGTGACGTGCAGATCGTGGCCGCAGGCGTGCATGACCCCGTCGACCGTGGAGGCGTACGGCAGCCCGGTCGCCTCGCGCACCGGCAGCGCGTCCATGTCGCCGCGCAGCCACACCACCGGCCCGTCGCCGTGTTCGAGCACCCCGACCACGCCGGTGCGGGCGACCCCCTCCGTCACCTCGTACCCGGCCGCGCGCAGCCGCCCGGCGAGACTCCCCGCGGTGCGGTGCTCCCGGAAGGCGAGTTCGGGGTGCCGGTGCAGGTCCTGGTAGAAGGCCTCCAGCTCTCCCGCCCTGAGGTCGGCGGTGATGTCCCGGGTGACACGGGCGACGGCGGCCGGTTCGGTCATACGCGGAGGGTACGGCGTGATCGGCCGGACGGTCGAGGAACCGGCCCGCCGTCCCTGGCCGTTCGGCCGAGCCCCGGCCGTGAGCCTCAGAGGGCGAGCACCCGGGCGATGGTCCGCAGCACGCCGTCGTCGTTGTTGGACGGCGCGAGGTGGCGGGCCCGGCGGACCACCTCGGGGTGGGCGTTGGCCATGGCGAACGACCAGTCGGCGGCGTCCAGCATCTCCAGGTCGTTGAGGTAGTCGCCGAACACCATGGTCTGGGCGGGGGTGATGCCCAGCTCGGCCTGGAGCCGGCGCAGGGCCGCGCCCTTGTTGGCGGTGCGGTTCATGACGTCCACCCAGTGCTCGCCGGAGACGACGACCTGGTGGGTGCCGGCGAACGGCGCGAGCGCCGGGGCGGTGGTCTCCGCCGCGGACCCGAAGTCGAACAGGGCGACCTTGATGAACTCGTCGTCGACGGCGGTCAGGTCGTCGACGGTCTCGCACCGCAGGTAGTACCTGCGCACCTCGGCCAGGAAGGCGTCGTCGGCCCGCTCGACGTACGCGGACCGCTTCCCGCAGACGACGGCGCCCACGTCGACCCCGCCCGCGGCGAGGCGCCGTACGGCCGCCACCACCCGTGCGGCCACCCCCGGCTCCAGCGGATCGGAGCTCAGCTCCCGGCCGTCGCGCACCACAAGGGTGCCGTTCTCCGCTATGAACACCATTCCGTCCGCGACCTCGGCGAACTCCGCGGCCAGCGTGGCGTACTGGCGTCCGCTGGCCGGGCTGAACAGCACCCCGCGTTCCCGCAGCCGGGCCAGCGTGTCCCACAGGCCCACGGGCACCTTCTTGTCGTCGTCGAGCAGCGTGCCGTCCATGTCGGTGACGACGAGACGGATGTCGACGGGCCCGGCCGGGAGCTCGGGAGCGGTGGGGCGGGGGGCGTGCGAGTACGGCATGTCCTGCTTTTCTGTCGGGGCGACCGGATCGTCACCCTATCGGGGGACCCGGTGAAACCCGGGACAACGGTGATCATCCGGCGGCAGAATGGCAGCCGGAGGATCGGGCTCGACGAGGCGTGAGAAGGAGCGAGGGACGTGAGCGGGACACGGCTGGACACCAGCGTTGCGCACAACGCACGGGTGTGGAACTACTGGATCGGCGGCAAGGACAACTACGAGGTCGACCAGCGGGTCGGCGAGCACGTAGCCGGGATGTTCCCGCTGATCCGGGACATCGCCCGCGCGGACCGCTGGTTCCTGGGCCGGGCGGTGACGTTCCTCGCCGAGGAGCGCGGGGTGCGGCAGTTCCTGGACATCGGCACCGGACTGCCGACCGCCGACAACACCCACGAGATGGCACAGCGGATCGCGCCGGACTCGCGGATCGTGTACGTCGACAACGACCCGATCGTGCTGGCGCACGCCCGCACCCTGCTCACCGGCACCTCCGAGGGCGCCACCGACTACATCGACGCCGACGTCCACGACCCGGCCGCGATCCTCTCGCGGGCCGCCGGCACGCTCGACTTCGGCCGCCCCGTCGCGGTGATGATGCTGGGCATCCTCAACTTCGTCCTGGACTACGAGGAGGCCCGGAGCATCGTCCGCGACGTCATGGCCGAAATGCCCTCGGGCAGCTTCCTGGTCCTCACCCACCCGACGTACGACCCCGAGGTCGGCGGCGAGGGCCAGATCCCGGCGATGAAGTTCTGGAACGAGAACGCCACCCCGCCGATCACCGCCCGCGCCGGCACGGAGATAGCGGCGTTCTTCGAGGGCCTGGACCTGCTGGAGCCGGGTCTGGTGTCCTGCTCGCGCTGGCGCGACGAGGGCGATTCCGGCGCGGTGGTGCCGCAGTTGGGCGCGGTGGCCGTGAAACCCTGACGAAAGGCGCATCACTCCTGGAGGACGCATGACCACCTTTGCCGACCCCGTCCCCGGCGGACGTCCCGGAGACGTCGAGCGGGCGTCCGCGCTCGGCGGGGAGCTGTCCGGCAGAGGGGTGCACGGCATCGTCCTGTCCTACGTCGACACCGCGGGCGTCGGCCGGGTCAAGACGGTCCCGACGGCGGGACTGGCCTCGGCCGCGGCCTGGGGCGTCGGGATGTCCCCGGTGTTCGACACGTTCCTGGCGAACGACCACATCGTCACCACCGACACGCTTGGTTCCCCCGACGGCGATCTGCGGCTGTACCCCGACCTGGACGGGCTGGTGGTGCTGGCCGGGCAGCCGGGGTGGGCGTGGGCGCCGGTGGACCGCGTCACCCAGGACGGCGAACGGCATCCGGGCTGCTCCCGCACCTTCCTGCGCCGGATCGTCACCGACGCGGCCCGCGAGCACGGCCTCTCCTTCAAGGCGGGCATCGAGATCGAGTGGGCCGTCGGCCTGGACTCCGCGCCCGCCGGGGAGTTCGTGCCGGCGACGACCGGACCGGCGTACGGCGCGACCCGGCAGGTAGAGCTGAGCGAGTACACCGGCGACCTGATGGCCGCGTGCGCGGCGCAGGGCGTGCAGGTCGACCAGATCCATCCGGAGTACGCGCCCGGCCAGTTCGAGATCTCCGTGGGCGCCCTGGACCCGGTGGCGGCGGCCGACCACAGCGTCCTGGTCCGGCAGACCATCCGGGCGGTGGCCCGGCGCCACGGCCTGCGGGTCTCCTTCTCGCCCGCCGTCGCGGCGGAGGGCGTCGGCAACGGCGGGCACGTCCATCTGTCCGTCTGGCGCGGCGGTGTCAACCTGTTCGCCGGGGGCGAGCGACGGCACGGCCTCACGGCCGACGCGGAGGCCTTCACCGCCGGTGTGCTGGCCCGGCTTCCCGCGCTGACGGCGGTGACCGCGCCCAGCCCGGCGAGCTATCTGCGGCTCAAGCCCTCCCAGTGGGCGGGGGTGTTCACCGCGTGGGGCCTGGAGACCCGCGAGGCGGCGATCCGGCTGGTCCGGGGCACGGCGGGCCGGCGCTCGGAGCAGGCGAACCTGGAGGTGAAGCCCGTGGACCTGGCCGCCAACCCCTACCTCCTCCTCGGCTGTCTGATCGCCGCCGGCCTGGACGGGCTCGCGAAGGCCGCCGTCCTCCCCGGCGAGACCACCGGCGACCCGGCGCACCTCGGCACCGACGAGGCCCGGGCGAGGGAGGTCCGCAGGCTGCCGGCCTCGCTCACCGAGGCCCTCGCGGAGTTCCGGGCGGACGAACTGCTGCGGGCGGCGCTGGGCCCGGTCCTCACCGACGCGGTGACGGCCGTACGGCAGGGCGAGATCGACGCCGTGTACGGGCTGGACGACGAGCAGGTCGCCGCCGCCTACCGCTGGGCGTACTGAGATGGGCATTGGACCCGTCCACGAGGCGCTCGACGCGCTGGCGTTGGTGGACCACCACTGCCACGGGGTGGTCACCGGCCCCCTGGACCGGCCGGGTTTCGAGGCGCTGCTCACCGAGGGCGGGAGCTGGCCCGGCGTCTCCTCCTTCGACACCCCGGCGGGCGTGGCCGTGCGCCGGCACTGCGCGCCCCTGCTCGGCCTGGACCGGCACGCCCCCGCCGACGCCTATCTCGCCCGGCGCGCCGAACTGGGCCCGCGGGAGGTCGACCGGCGGTTCCTCGCGGCGGCCCGCACGGGCGTGTTCTGCGTGGACACCGGCTACACCCCGCACCCCCTCACCTCGCCCGCCGACCTGGCGACGGCGGGCGGCGGCGGCGCCCACGAGGTCGTACGGCTGGAGTCGGTGGCGGAGGCCGTGGCCGCGCGCGGTGTCGACGCGGGCGGGTACGCGGACGCGTTCCGGGCGGCCGCGCTGGACGCGGTGCGCCGGCCCGGGGTGGTCGGGGTGAAATCGGTGGCCGCCTACCGCACCGGCTTCGACCTGGACCCGGCCCGCCCCTCGGAGGCGGACGTCACCCGGGCGGCCCGGCGCTGGCTGGCGCGCGGCGGACGCCTCGACGCACCTGTCCTGGTACGTCATCTGCTCTGGACGGCCGTGGACCTGGGCCTCCCGCTCCAGCTGCACACCGGCTTCGGCGACAACGACATCCGGCTGCACCGGGTGGACCCCGCACATCTCACGGACTGGCTGCACCTGATCGCGGGCAGCATCCCCGTGCTGCTCCTGCACTGCTGGCCCTACCAGCGGCAGGCCGCCTACCTGGCGGCCGTGTTCGAGCAGGTGTACCTCGACGTGGGGCTCACCCTGCACCACGTCGGCCCGGTCCGGGCGCGGGCGGTGCTGGAGGAAGCGTTGGAGATCACACCGTTCCGCAAACTGCTGTACAGCTCTGACGCCTACGGTGTGTCGGAGTTCTACGCACTCGGTGCGCTGGCGTTCCGCCGGGGCCTCGGAGACCTCCTCCAGGACCGGGTGGACGCGGGCGAACTGGGCCTGCCCGACGCGCTGCGGCTGGCGCGCTGGGCCGGAGCGGACAACGCCCGCCGGGTCTACCGGCTTCCCGACGGACACTGAAAGTATGATCAAGCAATGTCAGATCTGACCGATACCACGCCCGGTTGGCTGAGCTCCGACGAGCTCGAGATGGCCCGCGCCCGGATGCCGATCCTGTACGTCGAGGCCGTGCCCGTGCGCGTCGACGACAGCGGCGAAGTCACCAGCATCGGCATGCTGCTGCGCATAGGACCGGACGGCAACGTCAGCCGGACCCTGGTCTCCGGCCGGGTCCTGCACCACGAGCGCGTCCGCGACGCCCTGCTGCGCCACCTGGAGAAGGACCTCGGCCCGGTGGCGCTGCCCCGTCTGCCGGCCTCCCTCCAGCCGTTCACGGTCGCGGAGTACTTCCCGACACAGGGCATCACGCCGTACCACGACCCCCGTCAGCACGCGGTGTCGCTGGCCTACATCGTGCCGGTGACCGGTGACTGCCAGCCCCGGCAGGACGCGCTGGACCTGGTGTGGTTCGACCCGCAGGAGGCGGCGTCGCCCGCGGTGCAGAGCGAGATGCCGGGCGGACACGGGTTCCTGCTCCGGCAGGCCCTGGCCCACGTCGGCCTCTCCGCCTCCTGACCGGGATGGATGCCCCGAGGCCCCGGCAGCGCCCCTGCACGCTCGTGGTGTGCAGGGGCTGCTGCTGCGGCGACGCCCGCAAACACCCCGGCCACGACCACGACCGGCAGCTGCGCCGGCTGATCGCGGCCGCCGCCGACTCCGCGGGCGCCTTCGAGGTCCGTACGACGGACTGTCTCGGCCCCTGCGATCAGGCCAATGTGATCGTCGTCGGGCCCTCCGCCGAAGGACGCCGGGCGGGCGGCCGGCCCGCCTGGGTCGGCTTCGCCATGGACGACGACTGCACGGACGAGGTCCTCCAGTGGGCGGGGTCCGGCGGCCCGGGCCTCGCCCCGCCACCGGTCACGCTGGAACTGCAGTTCATCGAGCCGCCGAGAAACGCGCGGGTCCGCAGTCGCCGTTAGCAACCACCGCCCGCGCTGAGCGAGTTGGGCTCGCGGATCTTGATGCCGTACGTTGGGCCGATGGGGGCGACGACACAAGAGCGGGCGCGGAAACGTTCCGGCGGGGCGGCCCGGTCCTCGGTGCTGATGGCACTGGGCACGGTGGTGTCCCGGGCGACCGGGCTGATCCGGATGGTGCTGCAGGCAGCCGCGCTGGGCACCGGACTCCTGGCGACCACGTACAACACCGCGAACACCGTGCCGACCAGCCTGTACACGCTGCTGATCGGCGGCGCGCTGAACTCGGTGCTGGTGCCGCAGCTGGTGCGGGCCCGCGCCACCCACCCGGACGGCGGCCTGGCCTATGAGCAGCGGCTGGTCACGCTGGTCGGGTCGGTGCTGGCCGTGGGCACCGCGCTGGCGGTGTGGGCGGCACCGCAGATCGTGAGCCTGTACCTGCGCGACACCCCGGACGACCACGAGGCGTACCGGCTGACGGTGGTCTTCGCCCGGTTCCTGCTCCCGCAGATCTTCTTCTACGGCCTGTTCAACATGTACGGGCAAGTCCTCAACGCCCGTGAGAAGTTCGGCGCGATGATGTGGACGCCGGTCCTCAACAACGTGGTCCTGATGGGCATGTTCGGGGCCTACCTCGGCCTGATGACCGTGCCCGAGCGGGTGGCGGACATCACCGACGCCCAGGTCAGGCTGCTCGGCATCGGCACGACGGCCGGGATCGCGGTGCAGGCGCTGGCGCTGGTGCCGTTCGCCCGTGCGGCCGGTTTCCGGCTGCGGCCGCGCTTCGACTGGCGGGGCTCGGGGCTGGGCTCCGGGGTGCACGCCGCGAAGTGGACCCTGCTGTTCGTCCTGACCAACCTGGTCGCGCTGACCGTGGTGACCAACTACGCGAACGCCGCCGACCAGGCGCTGCCGGACGCCGGCGCGGGCTACACCGCGTACTCGTACGCGCAGACGATGTGGATGCTGCCGCAGTCGGTGGTCACCGTCTCCCTGGTGACCGCGCTGCTGCCCCGGATGAGCCGGGCGGTGGCGGAGGGCCGGATCGGGGACCTGCGCGCGGATCTGTCCCGCGGGCTGCGGGTGAGCGGGGCCGTGATCGTCCCGGCGGCGTTCCTGTTCCTGGCGCTCGGTCCCCGTATCGCCACGCTGCTGTTCGCGCACGGTGCCGCCGACGCGGCCTCCGCACGGCCGCTCGGGTACATGCTCCAGGCGTTCGGCCTCGGTCTGATCCCGTTCTCGGCGCAGTACCTGCTGCTGCGCGGCTTCCACGCCTTCGGGGACACCCGGACGCCGTTCTTCCTGGCGGTGTGGATCTCGGCGGTGAACATCGTCCTGGCCACCGCCTGCCATCTGCTGCTTCCGGTCCGCTGGGCGGTGACCGGCATGGCCGGCGCCTACACGGTGTCGTACCTGGCCGGACTCCTCCTCACCGCTCGCCTGGTGCGGCGGCGGGTCGGCGGCCGGCTGGACGACGGGGCACTGCGCCGGACGTACACGCGGCTGATCGGCGCCGCGGTCCCGGCGGCGGCCCTCGGCTGGGCGGCCGACCGGGCCTGCGGGCAGTGGCTGGGCGCGGGGACCGTCGCGGTCGGTCTCGCGCTGACGGCCGGCTCCCTCGTGCTGGGCCTGGTCTTTCTCGGGCTGGCCCGGCTGCTCGGGGTCAGGGAGCTGCGGCGAGCGTCGTGAGGATCTCGGCGCAGATCGCGAGGGCCGTCTCGGCGGGTGTACGGGCGCCGAGGTCGAGGCCGATCGGCCCGTGCACGCGCCGCAGGTGCTCCTCGTCGAGGCCGGCGGCGCGGAGGGCGGCGGCACGGCGGTCCTGGGTGTGCCGGGAGCCCAGCGCGCCGACATAGGGCACGCCGGTGGTGAGCGCGGTGTACAGGGCGGGGACGTCGACGCCGGGTTCATGGCTGAGGACGACCAGGCAGAGGGCGGCGGGACGACCGGCGATCAATTCGCGCACCCGCTCGGACGACTCGGTCACCGTGGCCCGCCACCCGAGCAGCCCCGCCTGGGCGACGAGGAGGTCGGCGAGTTCGCCGCCGCCGACGACGAGCAGATGCGGGACGGCCGGGCAGCTCTCGACGAGGAGCGGTCCGGTGCCGGTGTCCAGCAGCTCACGCCCGGCCCGGTGGCGGGCGAGCAGCCGGCGGGCCGACTCGACGGCCCGCGGCGGGGTGGCGGGATCCGCCGCGGCCGGGGTCACCACCGTGCTCCGCGCACGGGTGCGCTCCCCGTCCAGCCGGGTGACGAGTGCGGCGTCGGCGCCCTCGGCCATCAGCTCCCACCAGCGGACCGGGATCGTGTGCAGCGCCTGCAGGAGGATCTCGGCCTGGCCGCCGCAGGTCAGCCCGGCCTCCTTGACGGCCTCGTCGTGCACCGCGACCGCCCGGATCCGGGCGGTGTGCCCGGCGGAGACGAGCGCGGCGGCCTCCTCGGCGAGCCGCCGGTCGGCCGCTCCCCGGTACAGGCTGCCCCGGCACTGTCCGCCCGGGCCGGCGTCGACGAGAAGCGCGTCCGCGGGCCGCTTGGGTCCAAAGCCCTTCTCGGTGACCGGCCGTGCGAGCACCGCCGTACGGCCTTCGCGGGCCCACTCGCGGGCCGTCCGTGCCAGCTCACGCATGCCCGTGACCTCCTCGCAGCCGCCTGCACATACGACGAAGGCCGCTTCCCCATCTCTGTGGAAACGGCCTGCCGACCTGCGGTGAAGCTGGTCGGGACGACAGGATTTGAACCTGCGACCCCTTGACCCCCAGTCAAGTGCGCTACCAAGCTGCGCCACGTCCCGATGCCCGCCTGACCTGGGGTTTCCCCTGGCCGAACGCGCATGGAAACAATACCGCACTCGGGTCGGTGGTCGCGCACCCGTTTATCGCCGTCATCCCTCCTGGGGCACTCCCAGCGCGGGATACGCCTCCAGCAGCCGGGTGGGGGCCGCCTGCCGCCAGGAGTCGGCGAGGATGTCGCGCAGCTCCTCCTCGCCCTCGATCGCGGACAGGCGGGCCCGCACCCAGGCGAACTGGGCCTCGTGGGAAGCGATCCAGAACTTGCCGGGCTCGGCGAGGACCAGTTCGTCGCGCTCCTCCTTGGGGCAGCGCACGGCGATGGACGTCTCGTCCTCGGGCAGGGTCGCGAACATCTTTCCCGCCACCCGGAAGGTGGGCATGTTCCAGGCGGTCTTCTCCGTCGTGTCCGGCAGGGAAAGCGCGATACGGCGTACGTCTTCGGCGTCGGGCATGCTTCGCACGGTAGCCGCTGCCACTGACAGTCACCCGGCCGCGATCCGTCTGTAGTACAGCGTGGTCGGGCGCAGGACCCCGGCCGGGTCGGTCGCGTAGTCGGGGATCACTCCGGCCCTGGTCCAGCCGGCCGTGCGGTAGAGGTGCTCGGCGGGGCTGTCGGTCTCGGTGTCCAGGTGGAGCAGGGTGACCCCGGCGGCGAGGGCGGCCCGCTCGGCGGTGGCGAGGAGCGAGCGGCCGAGGCCCCGGCCGCGGGCGTCGCGGTGGACCATCAGCTTGACGAGTTCGGCGCGGTGGCGGCTGTTCGGCTTGTCGGGGAAGGCCAGGCTGACGGTCCCGACGACCCGGTCCCCGTCGTGGGCCGCCCAGACGGCCAGCTGTCCGCGGGCCACCCCGGCGGCCCGCCCGCGCCACCAGGCGACGGCCTCGGCCCGGTCCAGGGGGGCGAGGAAGCCCACCGAGGCGCCCCCGTCCACCGTGTCGACCAGCAGATCCGCCAACTCCTCGACCCGGTCCCCGAGTTGCGCGGCGTCGAGACGGATCGTCGTCATGGCAGCACCACCGCCAGCACGTACCGTGCCTCCGTGTCGCCCGCGCACCGGAACCGGGTCGGCCCCCACACGCGCAGCCGCAGGCAGTCGCCGGTGTCCAGGTGATGTCCGACGTCCCCGTCCGTCACGTCGAGGGTGCCCGCCAGGACCCAGATGTGCTGTTCCAGTCCGGGGAGGGGCGGGCGGTCGTAGGCGATGTCGGCGCCGGCGGCGAGCCTGCCCTCGACCAGTTCGCCGCGCAGGCCGGGATGCGGCGGGGACACCGACCGCCGGACGAACCCGGAGCTCCTGTCCTCCCACACGGGCTGCTCGGCGGCGCGCAGGAGCGGCGCGGGATCCTCCTCGACCTCGCTGAGCAACCGGGACATGGTGCGTCCGTAGACCTGGCAGAGGCGGTTGAGCTGTGCGGCGGTGGGGCTGGTCTCCGCGCGTTCGGCCCGGGAGAGGGTGGAGCGGCTGATGCCGCTGCGCTCGGCCAGCTCGCCCAGGGACCAGCCGCGTTCGTCCCGCAGCTCGGCGAGCCTGAGGCCGAGGCGGATGTCCACTCTCTCCGACACATCTCCCTGTTTCATATTCGGGACGATATCCCAGATGTGAAACGGGGCGGCGAGGTCACACGGTCGCCGCCTCCCGCAGCGCGTCCAGCACCGGCCGGATCAGCGGATGCTCCTCCGCGCCCCGGCGTACGGCCGCGAAGACCCGGCGGGTCGGGGCGGACCCGTCTATCGGGCGGACGACCACGCCGCCGAGGTCCATGCCGCGCAGGGCCGAGCGCGGGACGAGGGCCACGCCCGCGTCGGCCGAGGCCAGGGCGACGACCGCGCGGAAGTCGTCCGAGGAGTGTTCCAGCCGGGGCTGGAAGCCCGCGTTCTCGCAGGCCAGGACGACCACGTCATGGCAGGGGTTGCCGGGATAGGGGCCGATCCAGGGGTCCTTGGCCAGCTCGGCGAGAGGCACCACGCCTGCGTCGGCGAGGCGGTGCGTCACCGGCACGACCGCGTCGAAGGGCTCGGCGTACAGCGGGATGTGCGCGAGCCGGGGGTCGTCGGCGGCCGGGGCGCCCCGGTACTCGACGGCCACGGCCACGTCGACCTGCCTGTCGAGGACCATCGGCAGGCTGGCGTCCCCCTCGGCGTCCTGGACGCGGATCCTTATCCCCGGCGCGGTGTGGGCGAGCCGGGCCACGGCGGGCGCGACGACCAGGGCGATGCCGGTGGCGAAGGCGGCGACGGTGACCGTGCCGGCCGCCCCCGAGCTGTAGGCGGCCAGTTCGGCCTCGGCCCGCTCCAGCTGGGCGAGGACCGCGTGGGTGTGGCCGAGCAGGATCTCGCCGGCCGGGGTGAGCCGTACGCCCTTGGCTCCGCGTTCGACCAGGCGGTGGCCGGTCTCCTGTTCCAGGGCGGAGAGCTGCTGGGAGACGGCGGAGGGGGTGAGATACAGCGCGGCGGCCGCCGCCGTCACGGTGCGGTGGTCGGCCACCGCACGCAGGATGTGGAGCCGCCGCGCTTCGATCACGGGATCGATTATTGCAATATGTCAGGCTTCCCTGTGCGCTTCCATCTGCGCCCGTGCCGCGACGAAGGCGTCCACGGCGCGGTTCACGTCGTCCGTGGAGTGCGCGGCGGACAGCTGGACGCGGATGCGGGCCCGGCCCTGCGGGACGACCGGGTAGGAGAAGCCGATCACGTACACCCCGCGCTCCAGCAGCAGTTCGGCCAGCCGGCCGGCCTTCGCCGCGTCGCCGATCATCACGGGGGCGATGGCGTGGTCGCCGGGGAGGACGTCGAAGCCCTCGTCCGTCATCCGGCGGCGGAACAGGGCGGTGTTCTCGGCGAGCCGGACCCGCAGGTCGTCCGCCGACTCCAGCAGGTCGATGACCTTCAGGGACGCCGCCGCGATCACCGGGGCGAGGGTGTTGGAGAAGAGGTACGGGCGGGAGCGCTGGCGCAGCAGGGCGACGATCTCGGCGCGGGCGGCGACATAGCCGCCGGAGGCGCCGCCGAGTGCCTTGCCGAGCGTGCCGGTGACGATGTCGACGCGGTCCATCACGCCGTGCAGTTCGGGGGTGCCGCGGCCGCCGGGGCCGACGAAGCCGACGGCGTGCGAGTCGTCGACCATGACCATCGCGTCGTAGCGGTCGGCGAGGTCGCAGATCTCGCGCAGGGGCGCCACATAGCCGTCCATGGAGAACACGCCGTCGGTGACGACCAGTCGGCGGCGGGCGTCGGACGCGTCCTTCAACTGCCGTTCCAGGTCCTCCAGATCGCGGTTGGCGTACCGGAAGCGGCGGGCCTTGGACAGCCGGATGCCGTCGATGATCGAGGCGTGGTTGAGGGCGTCGGAGATGACCGCGTCCTCGGGACCGAGGAGGGTCTCGAAGACCCCGCCGTTGGCGTCGAAGCAGGAGGAGTACAGGATCGTGTCCTCCTGGCCGAGGAAGGCCGAAAGACGGGCCTCCAGCTCCTTGTGCACCTCCTGCGTGCCGCAGATGAAGCGCACGGACGCCATGCCGTAGCCCCAGCGGTCCAGGGCCTCGTGGGCGGCGGCGATCACCTCGGGGTGGTCGGCGAGGCCGAGGTAGTTGTTGGCGCAGAAGTTGAGCACCTCGCCGGGGCGGCCGCCCGCGGTGACGGCGACCGTGGCGGACTGCGGGGTGCCGATGACGCGTTCGGGCTTGTGCAGTCCGGCGGCGCGGATCTCGTCGAGGGTGGCGCGCAGGTCGTCGCGCACGGAGTCGAACATGGTGAGTCCCTTGGGGGTCAGAGGGTCCAGTCGAGGATGACCTTGCCGCCGCGGCCGCTCGCGGCGTCGGCGAACGCCGCCTCGAAGTCGCGGTGGCCGTACCGGCCGGTGATCACGGGAGCGAGGTCGAGGCCGCCCTCCAGCAGCACCGACATGGCGTACCAGGTCTCGAACATCTCCCGGCCGTAGATGCCCTTGATGGTGATCATCGAGGTGACGATCCGGGACCAGTCGACGGGGAACTCCTCGGACGGCAGGCCGAGCATCGCGATCCGGCCGCCGTGGGTCATGTTGGCGATCATTTCGCGCACGGCTTCGGGGCGGCCGGACATCTCGAGTCCGATGTCGAAGCCCTCGCGCAGTCCCAACTCCCGCTGCCCGTCAGCGATCCGGGTCTGCGACACATTCAGGGCGAGGCTCACGCCGATCTTGCGGGCGAGTTCGAGACGCTCCTCGCTGACGTCGGTGATCACGACGTTGCGGGCGCCCGCGTGCCGGGCGACGGCGGCCGCCATGAGTCCGATCGGCCCGGCGCCCGTGATCAGCACGTCCTCGCCGACCAGCGGGAAGGACAGCGCGGTGTGCACGGCGTTGCCGAACGGGTCGAAGATCGCGGCGACGTCCAGGTCCACCGGCACCCGGTGCACCCACACGTTGGACGCGGGCAGCGCGACGTACTCCGCGAAGGCCCCGTCCCGCCCGACTCCGAGACCGACCGTGGCCCGGCACAGATGGCGGCGCCCGGCGAGACAGTTGCGGCACTTGCCGCACACGAGGTGTCCCTCACCGCTCACCCGGTCGCCGACCCCGATGTCGGTGACGTCCCGTCCCGTCCCGACGACCTCACCGACGAACTCGTGGCCGATGACGAGCGGGGTGCGGATCGTCTGCCGCGCCCAGCCGTCCCAGGCCCGGATGTGCAGGTCGGTGCCGCAGATACCGGTCCGCAGGACCTTGATCAGCACGTCGCCGGGCCCGACCTCGGGTTCCGGGACGTCCGCGAGCCACAGCCCGGGCTCCGCCTTCTCCTTGACCAGCGCCTTCAAGCTGCGGCTCCTGTGGTGAGGCCCCGAAGGCGCGCGGGCAGGCCGAAGCGCCCCGCTGCCGGGGAGGGTTGTGGATTCGTGCAGCAATCTGCCGCATCCCGCCCGCCCGGTCCATCGATCTTTTCTTAAGCGGAGCAACAGCTTTCCTTCACACCGTGCTCCGTCCGGGCTACGGCGGTGTCCGCGCCTCGAGCCGTACGACGAGGTCGGCGGCCGTCGCCTTGATGGTCTCCAGTCCGGCCTTCCCCCAGGGGCGGGGCGCGAAGTCGGCGACGCACACCGTGCCGAGGACCATGCCGGTGGTGTCGATCAGCGGGGCGCCGAGGTAGGAGCGGATGCCGTACTCGTCGACGACCGGGTTGCCGGCGAACCGCGGATAGTCGCCGACGTCCTCCAGGACCAGCGCCTTGCGCCGGGCGACGACGTGCGGGCAGTAGCCGTGGTCGCGGGGCAGCCGCCGGCCCACCTCGGGCTTGCCGCCCCGGGCGGCCCGTCCGCCCGCCGGGGTGTGCAGTCCGGCGAAGAACTGCCGCTGCGCGTCGAGGAAGTTGACCATGGCGTAGGGCGCGCCGGTCAGTTCGGCGAGGCGGTCGGCGAACGCGTCGAGGGCGGGCTCCGGCAGCTCCCCCAGGCCGAGCCCGCGCAGCCTCCGGGTGCGGGCGGGAGCATCGTCGTCCTCCGGTGTGAGCAGCAGGCGGCCGACCGGGCGCGGCGGGTCGTAGCTCATGGGCGTGCTCCCGGCCGTGTTCCCTCGCGGGGGGTGTCGGGGACCTCGTCCGTCATATGCGGCTCCATGGCGTGGGGTGCGGGGGTCACATGCGCGCGCCGGGGCTCGTCCGGGGTGCGGCCGGCGCGTGGGCGATCAGGTGCCGGACCAGGGTGAGCAGGGTCTGCACACCGGAGGCGGAGATCCTGGCGTCGCAGCGCACGACCGGGACCGCCGGGTCCAGGTCGATGGCGGCGCGCACCTCCTCGGGGTCGTAGCGGTGGGCGCCGTCGAACTCGTTGACGGCGATGATGAAGCCGAGGCCGCGTTCCTCGAAGAAGTCGACGGCCGCGAAGCACTCCTCGAGCCGGCGGGTGTCGGCGAGGATCACCGCGCCGAGCGCCCCTTCGGACAGCTCGTCCCACATGAACCAGAACCGCTCCTGTCCGGGAGTGCCGAACAGGTACAGCACGTGCTCCGCGTCGAGCGAGATACGGCCGAAGTCCATGGCGACGGTCGTCTCGACCTTGTTCTCGATGCCGTCCAGGTTGTCGGTCGCGGCTCCGACCGTGGTGAGCAGCTCCTCCGTGCTGAGCGGCGCGATCTCGCTCACGGCGCCGACGAAGGTCGTCTTGCCGACCCCGAACCCGCCCGCGACCAGGATCTTCAGCGCGGTCGGAAAGGGATCGGCACGGCCGTCGGCACAGGCCTCGTGAGCCTCGTGGGTGTCGTGGGCCTCGTGGGCTCCTGGCGACCCGGACGCGCCGTACGGGTCGTACGGGTCGTACTCGTCGCTGTCAGAGCTGTCGTCGTAGTCCATCGAGCACTGCCTCCAGTAGGGCCCGGTCGGTGGGGTTGTGGTGGAACTCGGGGGGCTTGGTGGTCAGGGCCCCGCAGTCGACGAGGTCCGAGAGCAGCACCTTGGTGACCGCGGCCGGCAGCTTCAGGTGGGCGGCCACCTCGGCGACCGGGACGGGGGCCCGGCACAGGTCGAGGGCCTGTGCGTGCTCGGGTCCGAGATAGCCGAGGGGGGTCGCCCCGGTGGCCATCACCTGGGACATGAGGTCGAGGGCGACGGTCGGTCTGGTGCGTCCGTTGCTGACCGTGAAGGGGCGCACCAGCCGCCCGGCCGCGTCGTCGAGCCAGGGCCCGTCGCCGGCCGTCACCACGCTCAAGGCCCCATCACCGACGGTTCGACGGCGTGCTGCCGGGGCGCGGTCGTCAGATACGGCCGGACGCTCTTCACGAGCATCGCCATCTCGTAGCCGAGCACGGCCGCGTCGGCCTCCCGACCGGCGAGCACGGCGAGACAGGTCCCGGATCCGGCGGTGGTCACGAACAGCAGCGTCGCGTCGAGTTCGACGACGACCTGCCGTACGTCCCCGCCGTCGCCGAAGCGGACACCCGCGCTGCGGCCGAGGGAGTACAGGCCGGAGGCGAGTGCCGCCATGTGGTCGGCGCTGTCGGGGTCGAGGCCGTGGACCGACTTCACCAGTCCGTCGCAGGAGAGCAGCACGGCGCTCGTGGTGTGCGGCACGCGCTGCACGAGGCCGCTCATCAGCCAGTCGAGATCGGATACATGGCCGGTCGGCGCTTCGCTCGCCATGGTGGATCGACTCCTTGGGGTACGAAGGTCTGCGGGAGCGCTGGGGGTGGGGGAACCGCTCATCCCGCGGACGCGCTCCCGTCGGGGCGGGGGGTGTGGTGGCCGGAACCGGGACCGGTCGCCGGCTCGGCCGGGTCGTCCCGCACGCCGTACGCCCGGGGGGAGGGCGTGTGCGCGGGCGGCGCGTCGGATATGCGGGACGGGGGGACGGGGGCCGCGTACGGGGTGTACGAGGCGTGCGGGGCCCCGTCGTAGGCGGCCGCCGGGTCCGGCGCCGACGGGGCCGGATGCGGGGCGGGATGCGGGGCGGGAGCCGCCGGAGCCGGGCCCGTCGGATCCGGGTGCGGGGCCGGGGCCGGGGAGTCCGCGGGTCGGTCCGCGGGCCGGCCGCCCCGGGTGTGGTCCGAGACGGGCGGTGCCGGGTCCGTGGCCCGGGGCGTGCGGCGGGGCAGGCCGAAGGGGTCGGGCGCCGGGTAGGAGCTGCTCTCCAGGGCCTCCCACTCCGGGAGCGGGGCCGATTCCCGGCCCTCGGCCTCCAGGCTCTGCCGGGTCTCGGCGAGGCCGATTCCCCGCTGGAAGGCGGCCATCAGACCGGGGTCGTGACCGGCGGGCTGTTCGGCGTCCGGGCGGGGGGCCGGGCCGCCGCGCAGCTGGGGCGCGATGTGCTCCTGGGCGCGGCGGCGCGGCAGCTGCGGCTTGCCCATCGTGCCGCGGACGGCGCTCGAGCGGGGCACGGGTGCGATGCCCGCGTGGTCCTCCACGACGGCCCGGTCTCCCGGCCGGATACCGGGCACGGCCTCTGCCGGGTTGGCGCGGTCCTCCCGGGCGCCGCGCAAGGGCAGCGGGGCCGGACCGTGGCCGCCCGCCCCCGGCAGCCCCTCCGGAGCCGGGGGCTGCTGCGGTCCCGTACCCGCGGCGGACGTCTCCCGGCCGCCGGGCCCCGCGGCCCGCTCCTGCGCGGCCGGTCCGCGGCCATGGCGTGAGCCGGGCCCGGGTTCCCCCGAGGTGTGCCGGGTCCGCGACGGATCCGGCAGCGGGCCGGAACCGGTGGCGTTCCGCGCCCCTGGCGGCGGCCCCGGCGGCCGGCCGCCGACGCCCGCGACGTCCTGCCGCCCGGCCGGCCGTCGGTGGCCGGTGTCCTGGAGCCCGGCCGCGGCCGCCTCCGGCCCTCGTCCCGGGTCCGGCACGGTGCCGGGCGCGAGCGGCGCCTGCGGGGTGGCCGGGACGTCTGCGGTGAAGGGGTCCTGTCGCACCGGTACGGCCCCGGGGGCGTTTCCGAGCAGCGCCTGCGGCACGACCAGGACCGCCTGGACGCCGCCGTAGATGTTGGAATGCAGACGGACCCGGATGCCGTGCCGTCGGGCCAGCTGGGAGACGACGAAGAGTCCGATGCGGCCGTCGGCCAGCAGGCGGCCCACGTTGACCTGGTCGGGGTCGGCGAGCAGGGCGTTCATCCGGCTCTGCTCCTCGACGGGCATGCCGAGGCCGCGGTCCTCGACCTCGACGGCGAGCCCGGAGGTGACGAGGCCCGCGCGCAGCAGCACCTGGGTGTGCGGGGCGGAGAACACCGTGGCGTTCTCCACGAGTTCGGCGAGCAGGTGGATGACGTCGGCGACGGCGTGCCCGCGCAGCTCGCCGTCGATCGGCGGGACCAGCTTGACCCGGGAGTACTGCTCGACCTCGGCGATGGCGGCGCGCAGCACCTCCGTCATGGAGACCGGGTTGCTCCACTGGCGTCGGGAGACCGCGCCGCCGAGGACCGCGAGGTTCTCGGCGTGGCGGCGGATGCGGGTGGCGAGGTGGTCGACGTGGAAGAGGCCCTTGAGGAGCTCGGGGTCCTCGATCTCGCTCTCCAGCTCGTCGAGGATCGAGATCTCCCGGTGCACCAGGGACTGAAGCCTGCGCGCGAGGTTGACGAAGACCTCGAGCTTCTGCTCGCTGCCGGCCTGGCTGGACAGCTGGGACGCCTGCACCACGGCGGTGAGCGCGCCGTCGTGCGCACGGGCGAGGTCCGCGGCGAGCAGCTCGAAGTCGTCGGCGTCCCCGGGCGGCCCGCCGCGCGACTTGCGCGCGGGCGGGACCTCGCCGCGGCGCAGGGTCTCGACGATCGCGCGCAGGTCGGCCTCCCCGCGCGCGCTGCTGCGCCGCAGCGCGGCGACGCGCTCGCTGACGGAGCGGGCGGCGCGGTCGGCCGCCACGGCCGCGACCAGGATGCCCACGCCGGTCACGGCCACCGCGCCGGCCAGTACGGCCCACAGGACGGGTCCGGGCCGGGTGCCGGTGGAACGCACGGTGAACAGGACGACCGCGCAGGCGCTGAGGGCGACCGCGGTCGGCGGGAGCACGGCGAGCCGCAGCAGCTGGGGCCGTATGGGCGTCTCGGCGGGCGCGGGTTGCGTGCGGGCTACCGGCCGTCCGTGCCGCCCGCCCTCACGGCGGTCTGCGCGTGCGGCCGGTGCGCGGAGGTGAGACATCGGTGTCCTCGTCCTGGGTTTCCGGGTGTCCGGCGTGTCCGGGGTGTCCTGGTCCGTCGGGCCTGGCCTGGTGGTCGGTCGGGAGCCGAGGAATTCGAACCTCACGCCACCCGACGGACACTCACAGTAGTCGTCAACCTGTCAGGTGCGGTGGGCAGTTGACAAAGTCCCCCAGCGGGCGTCCCGCTCTGGTATGAGCCTTCGTACGGCAGACCGATAAGAGCGCGAGGTCCGGGACACGACTCGGAAAGGAAACGATCATTCCAGGTCACGGGTGGTCCAAAACAGACGGCGAGGGTCGGGGAGCAGGACGCTCCCCGACCCTCGCCGTTGTCCGGCCGATCGCTTCCGGTCAGCCCGCCGGAACCGCCTCCGGCTCCTCGCCGCCCTCGGCGGCACCCTTCGGAATGTCACTCTCGGTATCGGCCTTGGCCTGCACCACGGTGTCCCCCAGGGGCCGCCAGCCGCCGGCCGGGGCCAGGGCCGCACCGCGCCACCAGGGCTCGCCCGGGACACTCTCACCCTCGGGCTCGAAAGGCTCACCCGGACGGGGCAGCGCGACCTGCGCCCCGACCGCCTGCCCGGCGGCCAGGGTGCCCTCGCCCGGGTCGGTCCACCCGTGCGTGGCGAGGTTGAAGGTGGCCCAGTGGATCGGCAGCAGCACCCCGGCGGGGCCGCTCTGGAGGTCGAGGTGGGCGCGCACGCCCTCCTCCGGTGTCATGTGGATGTCGGGCCAGAAGTCCGAGTACGCCCCGATCTGGATCATCGTCGCGTCGAACGGGCCGTGCTCGGCGCCGATGTCCTTGAAACCCTCGAAGTAGCCGGTGTCGCCGCTGTGGTAGATCCGGTGCTCCTCGCCGGCGACGGCCCAGGAGGCCCACAGGGTGTGCTGGGTGTTGCGCAGTCCCCGGCCGCAGAAGTGGCGGGCCGGGGTGGCGGTGAGGGTGAGTCCGCCGACCTTGGTCGCCTCGTGCCAGTCCAGCTCGCGCAGCCGGTCCGCGGACACGCCCCAGTGCTCGAGGTGGGCGCCGACGCCCAGCGGCACCGCGAACAGGGTGTCCGTGCCGGCCAGCGCCTTGATCGTGGGCATGTCCAGGTGGTCGTAGTGGTCGTGGGAGATGACGACGACGTCGACCGGGCCCAGCGCGGCCAGCGGCAGCGGGACGGGGTGCAGCCGCTTGGGCCCCGCGAAGGAGAACGGGGAGCAGCGCTCACCCCACACCGGGTCGAAGAGGACCCGCCGCCCGTCGATCTCGGCGAGCACGCTGGAGTGCCCCATCCAGGTCAGGCGCAGTCCCGTGACCGGCGGCCGGGACAGGTCGGCGAGGGTGGTGGCGTGCACCGGGACCGTGCCCGCGGGAGCACGGCGGGGGCGCTGTTCCTTGTCGAAGAAGACCTTGGCGAAGTCGAGCGTCGAACCCGAGGGACGGGTGCGCGCAGGGCCGCCGGGGTTCTGGAAGACCCCGTCCTTGAAGTGGGGCGATCTGCGGATGCGCGCCAGGCGCTCACCGCTCGGATCCGCGCCGAAGGCCTCGGGCTGCAAGGCGCGGAGCCCGGAGCTCAGGGTACGGAAACCGGACACGGTACCTCCAGGTGGAGTCGCTGAGGAATTCCATTATGGTCGCCCCCTCCGACAACGCGTTGACAGCCCTCGCCCCGGCTCCCGATACTGACCTACCGTTCAGTAAGCTTCGTGATCGCCCTGCGCGAGGAGTCCGCATGACCGACGCCCCCCTGTTGTCCCTCACCTGGACGGACGACGTCACCGGCCGACAGGGCTTCCTGGTCGTCGACCGGCTCGTGCGCGGGGTGTGCAGCGGCGGTCTGCGGATGCGGGAGGGCTGCACCCTGGACGAGGTGACGGGCCTCGCGCGCGGGATGAGCCTCAAGGAGGCGCTGCACTACGACCCGCGGGCACGCTACGTCCCCCTGGGCGGCGCCAAGGGCGGCATCGACTGCGACCCGCGGGACCCGGAGGCGTACGGCCTCCTGGTCCGCTATCTGCGCGCGGTGCGGCCGTACGTGGAGAGTTGCTGGACCACCGGCGAGGACCTGGGGCTGACCCAGGACCTGGTGGACCGGGCCGCGGCGGAGGCGGGCCTGGTGTCGTCCGTGCAGGCCGTCTACCCGCTGCTCGACGACGAGGCGGCGGCCCGCGCGCGACTCGCGGACGCCTTCGCGGTCGAGGTGGACGGCATCGGACTGGACGAGCTGGTCGGCGGGTGCGGGGTCGCCGAGTCGGTGCTGACGGCCCTGGACCGGGCCGGGGTGCCGTACACCGGGACGCGGGTGGCGCTCCAGGGGCTCGGCACCATGGGCGGGGCCACGGCACGCTTCCTCGCGCGCGCGGGGCTCACGGTCGTGGCCGTCGCCGACGTCAAGGGCACGATCGCCAACCCCGACGGGCTCGACGTGGAGGCCCTGTTGGCCGCCCGGGACGGCCACGGCACCGTGGACCGCGGCGTCCTGCGCCCCGGCGACCGCGAGCTGCCGGGTGACGCCTGGCCGGCGGTGGAGGCGGAGGTGCTGGTGCCGGCGGCCGTGTCGTACGCGATCGGGGTGGAGGAGCAGCGGCGGATCACGGCCCGCTGGATCGCGGAGGCGGCCAACATGCCGGTCCTGCCGGAGGCGGAGCGGCTGCTCCACGCGCGCGGGGTGAGCGTCCTGCCGGACGTCGTCGTCAACTCGGGGACGAACGCCTGGTGGTGGTGGACGCTGTTCGGCGACATCGGCGCGGACGCGGACGAGGCGTTCGCGTACACGCGCCGCGCGATGCGTGCCCTGGTGGAGCTGGTCCTGACGCGGGCGGAGGCGGACGGCACGACCCCGCGGGCCGCCGCGCACGCGCTCGCCGAGGAGCGGCTGCCGGTGATCGCGGAGCGCTTCGGCCGCCACCGCTGAGCGCGTCGGCGCAGCTCGGGGTGGCTGTAGGGTGACGGCGTGGCGAGGGTCCGGTTGAGCGTGGCCGAGCGGCGCGAGGAGTTGCTGAGGGCCGCCATCGAGCAGATCGAGGCGCGGGGCGTGGCGGCGGTCAGGATCGCCGACGTGGCCGCGACGCTCGGCGTGAGCAACGCCCTTGTCCTCTACCACTTCTCCACCAAGGAGAAGCTGGTCGCCGCGGCCTTCGCGTACGCCGCCGGGGACGACCTCGCGCGTCTGCGCAGACTCCTCGGCCGCCGTACGACGGCGCTGCGCCGTCTGCGGTCGGCCGTGCGCTGGTACGCGCCGACGGGCCAGGCCAAGGGCTGGCGGCTGTGGATCGAGGGCTGGGCGGTGTCGCTGCGCGAGCCCGCCCTGCGGGAGGTGGCCCGGGACCTCGACCGGAAGTGGAAGGCGGCGCTGGCCGAGGTGATCGCCGAGGGAGTGGCGGCGGGCGAGTTCACCTGCCCGGACCCGCCCGCCACGGCCCTGCGTCTGACGGCTCTCCTGGACGGCCTCGCCGTACAGCTGACGTCGTACCAGGGCGGGGTGTCCCGGGCGAGAGCCCAGGAGTGGGTGGACGCGGCGCTCGCGAGGGAACTCGGCCTGGGGCGACTCTCCGAGGCCGGTCCGCATCACCCCAGCCCGTCCGGCGTTTGAGGACGAGGCCCTTTGCGGGCCGAAAGGGAGGTCTGGGGGCGCAGCCCCCAGGGTGGGGGCGGGGGAAGCCGCCCCCACCCCCGTTCACGCCACCGCGGCGATCCGCATCCGGATGTCCTCCGGCGACAAGGCGCCCTTGGCGGTCACATGGTCACCGGACGACTCCCCGCGCAGCCGCCGCCCGATCCACGGCACGAGATACTCCCGCGCCCAGTGGACGTCGTCCCTGCGCACCTCGAGCGTGCCGCGGGGCGGCAGCACCGGCCAGGGCTGCTCGGGGTCGGCCGGCACCGGGAGCCCCAGGACCTGCCCGGCCCGCAGCGCCACCCGCGTGTGCCCCTCCGGGGACAGGTGGAGCCGGTCGTCGTCCCAGGCCCTGCGGTCCTGCACGGACCGCAGGGACCACAGGTCGAGGACGGGACAGCCGTACCGGTCGGCGACGGCCCGCACATGTCCGTTGTAGGTCGCGATCTTCCCGCGCAGATGCTTGAGCACGGGAACGCCGCGGGTGTCGAAGCCCGTCGTCACCATGACCGTGCCGGCGACGGCGGACAGTGAGGCGACCGCGCGCTCGAAGCGCTCGGCGACCTCGTCGGGGTCGGTGCCGGGACGGAGGATGTCGTTGCCGCCCGCGCAGAAGGAGACCAGGTCCGGGGCGAGCTCCACCGCCTGCGGAAGCTGGTCCTCCATGATCTGGTCGAGCAGTTTCCCGCGCACCGCCAGGTTGGTGTACTCGAAGTCGCCTTCGGGCCGGCGGTCCGCGAGCAGTACCGCGAACCGGTCGGCCCAGCCGACGAACGCCCCGTCGGGGCCGGGGTCGCCGACGCCCTCGGTGAAGCTGTCCCCCACCGCCACGTACGACCCGATCACTGATCTGTTGTCATTCTTCGAATCGTCTGCCACAGCAGATCATCATTCACCTTCGAATGTGACTTACGCGATCGTAGGAAGGGGTTGACGGGCGGTGAGATAAGCCACTGCTAAAGAGTTGGCCAATCAGGGAATAGGAGACCGTACGCGGAAGTTGGCGATCCGGAAGTGGCTCCACGTGGTCCGGAAGGCGAAGTGCCCGAGCCGGACCACTCCGTGGCGGCACCGGAGGCCGGACCCGGGGATCGGGGTCCGGCCTCCGGCCGCGTGTCAGGCAGGTGGTTCTCGGGGGCTGCCGGCCGGGTCAGCCGACGGCGACGCCGTGCGAGCGGAGGTAGGCGACCGGGTCCACGTCCGAGCCGTAGTCCGGCGTGGTGCGGATCTCGAAGTGGAGGTGCGGGCCGGTCACGTTGCCGGTCGCACCGGAGAGGCCTACCTGCTGGCCCTCGGTCACGGTCTGGCCGGCCGAGACGGAGAGCTGGGAGAGGTGGGCGTACTGGGCGTAGTAGCCGTCACCGAGCTTGATGACGACCTGGTTGCCGTACGCGCCGCCCCAGCCCGCCGAGACGACGGTGCCCGCGGCCACGGCCTTGACGGAGGTGCCGGTCGGGACCACGAAGTCGACGCCGGTGTGGTAGCCGCTGGACCACATGCTGCCCGCCACGTGGTAGCCGGTGCCGATGGTGGCACCGGACACCGGGAGGGTGTATCCGCCGGAGGAGCCGGAGGAGTCCGCCCCGGTCTCGGCGGCGGTCCGGGTGGTCGCCTTGCCGGACGACTTCGTCTCGGAGGCCGACGACGACTTCGACGCCGACGAACCGGACGAACCTGACGAACCGGACGAGGACTTGGTCCCGGCCGCGGCCCTCTTGCCGATCGACAGCTTCAGGCCGGGGTGGATCAGCGACGGGTCGCCGCCGACGGCCTCGCGGTTGTCCTCGTACAGCTTGCGCCAGCCGCCGCTGACGTGCTGCTCGTCGGCGATCTTCGAGAGATAGTCGCCGGGCCGGACGGTATAGGTCCGGACGGCCGCTGCGGCGGCCTTCTTCTGTGCCACTGGAGCCGCCTGCACGGCCTTTTCCGAGACGGAGGCGGAGGAGGCGGACTGCGGGGTGGCCGCGTGGGCACCGGTGGCCCCCATGAGCGGGAGGGCGAGTGCGGCCCCGCCGGTTCCGGCGACGGCTATCGAACGGGTGAAACGCCGGCTCTTGAGACGGCGGTGCTTACCCTTCGCGGGCATGGCGAATTCCTCTCCGGCGCCTGCGAGGTGAGCTGTCGGGTGCGGACTGGAGATGCCCGGCCGCGCCGAGGCGCGGCTTTACCCCAAAGCCTGTTCCGGAGGCCGGAACAGGCGGTACTGCCTGTGGGTCCCCCGCTCCTGCCATGTACGGGTGAGTGTGCGGATTCCGGACGGTGACAGGATTCGGCGTCCGCCCGGATTGGTCTGGAACGTAAGCGACCAAGACGCACAGGAACAAGCAGAGGTTGCCCTGTTCACGCATTTCTCTTGATCCGCTGTGCGAATTCCCGGTGACACTCCGTGAATCGAGAGCGCTTTTTCCGCCTAACACCCTTGAAAAGCCTGGTCATTACGTGAACATGACGGGCGACGGTCGGTCACGAATATGACGCTGCTCACGTGATTCTCTCCAGAATCCCTTATTCCAGAGCGAGTTGTAACGAAGGATCCAATTCGGACACATCTCTCAGATGCGACGCAGCCGGATAACCATCGCATCGAGGTCGCCGCGCAGCCCGGTCCGCAGCCCGTGGTGCAGCAGCACCGCCCCGCGGTGGACTTCGCCCGTTTCACGGCATTCGTACGCCGCCGTCGGGTCGAGGCCCCGCAGCCGCAGCGCGGGAACGGGCTCGCCGTACCGCTGCGCCTGGAGCCAGGCCAGGACGACGGTCTCGTCACCGCGGACGTACTGCACGGCGCTCAGACCGCCCGTCGGCGGCCGCAGCCGGTAGAGGTCGCCGTGCTGCACGAGGGGCCGGATCTCCTTGTAGAGCTCCACCCACTCACGGGCCTCGGCGAGTTCCTCCTCGCTCCACTCGGAGAGGTCGCCGCCGACGCCCAGCACCCCGGCCATGGCACTGACGAAGCGGAAGCGCAGCGAGCTGGTCCGGCCGTTGAGCTGCACGTTGGGGCTGTCGGTGACCCAGGCGGCCATGACGCGCGCGGGGTGGATCTGGCTGAAGCCGTGCTGGATGTCGAGGCGGTCGAGCGGGTCGGTGTTGTCGGAGGTCCACACCTGGTCGGTACGGGCCAGGACCCCGAGGTCGATCCGGCCGCCGCCGCCCGAGCAGGACTCGAAGGCGACGCCCGGGTGGGCCGCCCGCAGCCGGTCCAGGAGTCCGTACAGGGCCCGTACGTGGTCGACCCAGAGGCGCTGGGGGTAGGGGTCGTCGGGCCAGCCCGCGTCGGTGAAGCAGCGGTTGAAGTCCCACTTGACGTAGTCGACGGGCGCGCTGGAGAGGAGTCCGTCGAGCTGCTGCCAGAGGTACTCCTGAACATCCTCGCGCGCGAGGTTCAGCACGAGCTGATTGCGGAACTCCGTCCGCTTTCGTCCCGGCTGGAACTGCACCCAGTCGGGGTGCGCCCGGTACAGCTCGCTGTCCGGGTTGACCATCTCGGGCTCGACCCAGATGCCGAACTGCATGCCGAGCGCGTGCACGTAGTCCGCGAGGGGCTTCAGTCCCTTGGGGAAGCGGTCCGGGTTGGGCCGCCAGTCGCCGAGCCCCGCACGGTCGCTGGTACGGGCGCCGAACCAGCCGTCGTCGACGACGAACAGCTCGACGCCGATCGCGGCGGCGCGCCGGGCGAGGGTGGCCTGCTGCTCCTCGGAGATGTCGAAGAAGGTGGCCTCCCAGGAGTTGAACAGCACCGGCCGGTCCTGCTCGGCGTCCGGGATCACGTGGGCGCGCTGGTAGGCGTGCCAGGTGCGGCTGGCGCCGCCGAAGCCGCCGTCGCTCCACAGGCCGGCGAAGAGGGGCGTGGTGAAGGACTCGCCCTCGGCGAGGCGCAGCAGGCCCGAGTCGTCGTATCCGGCGCCGCCGGTGATCTGCACGCGTGCGTCGGGGAGTTGGGCGACGGCGACGCGCCAGGAGCCGGACCAGCCGAGGGCGCAGCCGTAGACCTCGCCGCGCTCCTCGGTGGCGTCGGTGTCGAGGGCGACCCAGGGCAGGTGCTGGTGGCCGGTGTGGCCGCGGCGGCTGCCGATGATCTTCTCGCCGTAGGTGAGGGGGGCGCGGACGAGCCGGGACTCCGCGGCCCAGCGGCCGTGCAGCTGGGAGAGGTGCCAGCCGTCCCGTTCGGGCAGGGTCCAGGTGGCGGAGTCGGCGCGCAGCAGCTCCTGCGGCTCCTCCCCCTCGTTGCGCAGGGTCGTCCAGCGCTCCACCACGTCGCCGCGCATCCGGTAGTGCAGGGTGATGACCAGGCCCCCGTCCCGGAAGCGCAGCCGCAGCTCGTCGGCCTCGGTCTCGGCGGTCTCGAAGGTCCATTCGGTGCCCCGGCGCCCGGCGGTGCGCACGGACAGGGCGGGCCGGACGAAGCGGGGGCCGCCCTCCGCCGGGTACTCCTCGTGGCCGTCGAGGGGGGACTCGAAGGAGGCGCGGCCCGCGCGCGGGGCGGCGGCGAGGGCCTCGGCGTCGGCGAGCGCGATCCTCGGGCCCCAGTGCAGATGGATCAGCTCGTCGGCCTCGGTGAGATGGAGGGCGTAGCTGCTCGTGGGCCCCGAAAGGAGCCAGGTGCGGCCGCCCGCGGCGATCTCGGGCTTCACGGTCTCGGGCATCAAACCCCCACTGTTTCGAACAGGTGCGATCAAGCATCAACATCATCGGTGGCGCGCCCCGTGCCTGCAACGCCTGTGGACAAACCGTTCACCTGGGGAGACGGAGGATCGGCCGCCCTGTGGACAACTCGTTGCCCGGGGAATCCATGTCGTATGGTCGAGGAGGCCCGTCGGCCACCAGGAGCCGCGCCGGCGAGCCCGACCGGGAGGGAGCCCCCGTGACGCAGCAGATCCCGTCGATCGAACCCGAGTTGGCCGGCGTCCGCAATTTCCGTGACGTGGGCGGTCTGCCGACCGTCGACGGGCGGCGGGTGCGCCACGGAGTGCTGTTCCGCAGCGGCCATCTCGCGCACGCGACCGACGAGGACGCCGCGTTCCTGTCCTCCCTGGGCCTGCACACGATCTTCGACTTCCGCAACGCGGCGGACCAGAAGCTCGAGGGCCCGGACGTGGAGCTGCCGGGCGTGCGGAACGTGAACCTGCCGCTGTCGGACCCGGCGGACGGCGCCGAGTTCTGGAAGATGGTCCGCGACGGCGACCTCGACCAGCTGCGCGGCATACTCGGCGACGGCAGGGGCGCGGGCCGCATGATCGCCTCCTACCGCAAGATCATCAAGGAGCGGACCGCGGAGCACACGCACGTGGTGCACGCGATCGCCGAGGACAGCGTCCCCGTCCTCATGCACTGCGCGGCCGGCAAGGACCGCGCGGGCCTGTCCGTCGCGGTGACACTGCTCGCCGTGGGGGTGGAGCACGAGGCCGTCCTCGGCGACTACCTGGAGTCCAACGCCAAGCACCGCCGCTACAGGGTGCGGCGCAACGGCTCGGCGGCCTCCGCCTACACCCCCGAGGTGATGGAGCTGCTCAGCCCCCTGTTCGAGGCCCGGGCGGAGTACCTCACGGCGGCGCTGGAGACCATCGAGGAGACCTGGGGCGGCGTCGACGCCTATCTGGAGCAGGCACTCGGGCTCACCCCCGAGCTCCGGGAGCGGCTGCGCGAGCGCCTGCTCGACTGAGTCTCCCGGCGAGCGAGGCCTACTGCTTGGCGCCCACCTCGAACAGGAACCATATGAAGGCCGCGAGGACGTGCCCCACCGCGATGTAGATGATCAGCCGGATCCACAGGGCACGCGGGAACCGTTCCTCCATGTCGCTCATGGCGTCTCTCCGGGGGTGGGGCCCAGGCACAGGGCGGCCGTGGGACTCTGCAGCAGGGTGTGGACGAAGAGCAGTTCGACCCCGTCGGGGTCCTGCGCGGCGAGCCGGTGCGGGGTCAGCGAGTCGAAGTGCGCGCTGTCGCCGGGTCCGAGCAGATGCGCGGTGTCCCCGAGGCGCAGCCGCAGCCGTCCGCGCAGGACGTGCAGCCACTCCTCCCCGGGATGCACACGCACGATGTCGCCCTGGGAGCCGTGCGGGACGTGCACGCGCAGGGCCTGCATCCCGCGGCCGGAGGCACCGGCCTGCCAGTACGTCCAGCCGCCCGCACGGGTCGGCTCCATGTCGGCGGCCCGCACGACGGCGTCCCGGTCGGCGACCGTCTCGCCGAGCAGTTCCGAGACCGTCGTACCGTAGACGCGGGCGAGCGCGAGCAGCATCGGCAGCGAGGGCTGGCGCTGCCCGGTCTCCAGCCGGGAGAGATGGGCGGGCGACAGCCCCGCCGCGCGGGCCGCGGCCTCCAGGGTGAGGCCGGCCCTGCGGCGCAGCGACCGCAGTTGCGGGGCCACGGCGGGAAGGGCCTCGGACCCGGACGGGGCCTCGGGCTCAGGTGGGCTCATACGTCCATTCAGCCGCACTCTTGCCTCTGGGGCAATTTTCTTGCCTCAGAGGCAAAAGCCACGGCTGCTCAGCGGTTCGCCACCGCCTGCTTGATGAGCGTCCTGCCGAAGTCCCACATCAGCCCGTTGCCGCCGTGGGCGTCGTCCATCACCTCGGTGAAGGCGTCGACGAACCGGTCCACGTCCCGCTCGTCGATCACCAGCGGCGGGATCAGCTTGATCACCTCCAGGTGATCCCCGGAGACCTGGGTGAGGATCCGGTGCCGCTGGAGCAGCGGTACGACCACCATCTGGGCGAACAGACCCTTGCGCGCGGCCTGCAGCATGGTCCAGCGGCTGCGCAGCTTCAGCGACCTCGGCTTCCCGAACTCGATGCCGATCATCAGGCCCCTGCCTCGGACGTCGGCGAGCAGTTCGTACTTCTCGGTCAGGGCCGCCAGCCGCGACTTCAGCCGGTCGCCCGTCATCCGGGCGTTCGCGACGATCTGCTCGTTCTCCATCACCGACAGGACCGCGAGGCCGGCCGCCATCGCCTGGGCGTTGGAACCGAAGCTGGCCGAGTGGACCAGCACCCGGTCGATCGACGAGAACACCTTCTTGAAGATCCAGTCCTTGCCGAGGGTGGCGCCGACCGGCACATAGCCGCCGGAGAGCGCCTTGGCCACGCACACCAGGTCCGGTTCGACACCGTCCTCGTGCTGGTAGGCGTAGAAGTCGCCGGTCCGGCCGAGGCCGGTCTGCACCTCGTCGGCGATGAGCAGCGCCTTGTGCCGGTGCAGCAGTTCCTGCGCGGCGCGCAGATAGCCGGGCGGGGCCTCGTGCACGCCCTTGCCCTGGATCGGCTCGACGATGAGGGCGGCGACGTCGCCCTTCTTCAGCTCCCGGGCCAGCGCGTCGAGATCGCCGAGAGGTACGGCCGTGTCGGGCAGCAGCGGGGCGAAGCCGTCGCGGAAGCCGTCCTCTCCGTTGACCGAGAGCGAGCCGGTGGTCAGGCCGTGGAAGGCGTGGTCGCAGTAGAGGACGCGGGGCTTGCCGGTGGCGCGCCGGGCGAACTTCAGCGCGGTCTCGACGGCCTCCGTGCCGCTGTTGCCGAAGAAGACCCGGTCCAGGTGCGGGCTGTGGGCGAGCAGCCGCTCGGCGAGGAGTCCGGGCAGCGGCTGGCAGTCGAAGCGGGTGAGGTCGGCGAGGGAGGCGTCCAGGACGTCGTGCAGCGCCTTGCGGACCACGGGGTGGTGGCGGCCCAGGCCCATCACCCCGAACCCGGCGAGCATGTCCAGATGGTCGGCCCCGTCCGCGTCCCAGAAATGCGCGCCCTCGGCCCGCTCGTAGACCTTGTCGAAGCCGATGGTGTGCAGCATGCGCGGGAGCTGGTGGTTGAGGTACTTGGCGTGCAGCTCGTAGCGCTCGGCTCCGCGCTCGGCCAGGAGGGCGCCGAGGTCGAACTCCTTGGTCATGCGTCTTTCTCCTTGACTGGGCCGTCGGCTTCCTTGGCCGCCAGACTCGCGCTGATCCGTCCGGCGACCTCGACGGGTGTGAGGCCGATGTCGGCGAGCACCTCGCCGCGCTTGGCGTGCGCGAGGAACTGCTCAGGGATCCCGAACCGCCGTACGGGCACGTCGACTTCGGCGTCCCCGAGGGCCAGTGCCACCGCCGAACCGACGCCCGCGGCACGGCTGTTGTCCTCGACGACGGCCACGAGACGGTGCTCGGCGGCGAGACCGGGCAGGGCCGGGTCGACGGGTTTGACCCAACGGGGGTCCACGACGGTGCAGTTGATCCCGCGCGCCTCGAGCAGCTCGGCGGCCTGAAGACACACCGGGGCCATGACGCCGACGGCCACCAGCAGCACCTGCGGCCGCGCGGCGCGGTGCAGTACGTCCATGCCGCCCACCGCGGCGACCGCCGGGATCCTCGGCCCGACCGACTCCTTGGGGAAGCGGACCAGGGTCGGTGCGTCGTCGACCGCGACCGCCTCCCGCAGCTGGGCCCGCAGCTGGTCGGCGTCGCGCGGCGCGGCGATCCTGAGTCCCGGGACGACCTGGAGGACGGACAGGTCCCACATGCCGTTGTGGGAGGCCCCGTCGACGCCCGTCACCCCGGCCCGGTCCAGCACGAAGGTCACCCCGCACCGGTGCAGCGCGACGTCCATCAGCAGCTGGTCGAAGGCGCGGTTGAGGAAGGTGGCGTACACGGCGACGACCGGGTGCAGGCCGCCGGTGGCGAGGCCGGCCGCGCTCACCGCCGCGTGCTGTTCGGCTATGCCGACGTCCCACACCCGCTCCGGGAAACGCTCGGCGAACCCGCCGAGCCCCACCGGATGCAGCATGGCGGCCGTGATCGCGACGACGTCGTCGCGCTCCTCGCCGATCCGCACGATCTCCTCGCCGAACACCGAGGTCCACGACGGTCCCGTGGACGGCGTGAGCGGTGCGCAGGTCAGCGGGTCCATCACCCCGACGGTGTGGAAGCGGTCCTCGTCGTGCGCCAGGGCGGGCTCGTAGCCGCGCCCCTTCTCGGTCAGGCAGTGCACCAGCACCGGTCCGTGGAACCGCTTGGCGCGCCTGAGGGCCGACTCGACGGCCTTGACGTCGTGCCCGTCGATCGGCCCGACGTACTTCAGCCCGAGGTCCTCGAACATGCCCTGCGGGGCGAAGGCGTCCTTGAAGCCCTTCTTCGCGCCGTGCAGCGACTCGTACACGGTGTGCCCGACGACCGGGGTCCGCAGCAGTACGTCCTTCCCCCAGGCCAGCACCTTCTCGTAGCCGTCGGTGGTGCGCAGGGTCGCGAGGTGGTTGGCGAGACCGCCTATGGTCGGGGCGTACGAGCGCTCGTTGTCGTTGACGACGATGATCAGCGGCCGGTCCTTGGCGGCCGCGATGTTGTTCAGCGCCTCCCAGGCCATGCCGCCGGTGAGCGCGCCGTCGCCGATGACCGCGACGACATGGCCCTTCTCGCCCTGCACCTGGCGGGCCTTGGCGAGCCCGTCGGCCCAGCCGAGGGCGGTGGAGGCGTGGCTGTTCTCGATGACGTCGTGCTCGGACTCCTCACGGGAGGGATAGCCGGACAGGCCGCCCTTGCCACGCAGCTTGGAGAAGTCCTGACGCCCCGTCAGCAGCTTGTGCACATAGCTCTGGTGACCGGTGTCCCACAGGATGCGGTCGTCCGGTGACTCGAAGACCCGGTGGAGCGCGATGGTGAGTTCCACCACCCCCAGGTTGGGCCCGAGGTGTCCGCCGGTCCTGGCGACGGCGTGCACCAGGAAGTCCCTGATCTCTTCGGACAGTTCACCGAGCTCCGGCTCGGACAGCGCCTTCAGGTCGCGTGGTTGCCGGATGTTCTCCAGGATCGTCACGATCGGGCCCCCTTCGGTCCGTGCTGTTCAACTCACGGTGACGGCCGGCTCCCCCGCCGCGACGCCGTCCTGTTCCATCTGCTCGGCGATCTTCATCGCCTCCTCGATGAGGGTCTCGACGATCTTCGACTCGGGGACGGTCTTGATCACCTCGCCCTTCACGAAGATCTGTCCCTTGCCGTTGCCGGAGGCGACGCCGAGGTCCGCCTCCCGCGCCTCGCCGGGGCCGTTCACCACGCACCCCATGACCGCCACGCGGAGCGGGACCTCCATGCCCTCCAGGCCCGCGGTGACCTCGTCGGCCAGCCTGTAGACGTCCACCTGGGCCCGGCCGCAGGACGGACAGGAGACGATCTCCAGGCGCCGCTGCCGCAGGTTCAGCGACTCCAGGATCTGGATGCCGACCTTGACCTCCTCCGCGGGCGGCGCGCTCAGCGAGACCCGGATGGTGTCCCCGACGCCCTGCGACAGCAGCGCCCCGAAGGCCACGGCCGACTTGATCGTGCCCTGGAACGCGGGGCCCGCCTCCGTGACGCCGAGGTGCAGGGGGTAGTCGCACCGGGCGGCCAGCTGCCGGTACGCCTCGATCATCACGACCGGGTCGTTGTGCTTGACCGAGATCTTGATGTCGCGGAAGTCGTGCTCCTCGAAGAGGGACGCCTCCCAGAGGGCGGACTCGACGAGCGCCTCCGGGGTCGCCCTGCCGTACTTCTGGAGCAGCCGGCGGTCCAGGGAGCCGGCGTTGACCCCGATCCGGATCGGAGTGCCGTGGTCCTTCGCGGCGCGCGCGATCTCCTTGACCTTGTCGTCGAACTGCTTGATGTTGCCGGGATTGACACGGACGGCCGCACAGCCCGCCTCGATCGCCGCGAACACGTACTTGGGCTGGAAGTGGATGTCCGCGATCACCGGGATCTGCGACTTGCGGGCGATGGTCGCGAGGGCGTCCGCGTCGTCCTGCGTGGGGCAGGCGACACGGACGATCTGGCAGCCCGAAGCAGTCAGCTCGGCGATCTGCTGAAGGGTGGAGCCGATGTCCGACGTACGGGTCGTCGTCATCGACTGCACCGACACCGGGGCCCCGCCCCCGACCGCCACCGGCCCGACGTGGATCTGCCGCGACACGCGCCGCTCGGCGATCGGCCGGGCCGGTACCTCGGGGACGCCCAAGGAGATGGCGGTCATCGGGTCACTCCCGGTTTCCGGTGACCGTCTCGCGCATGGCCCGCAGCGACTCCTTCAGGGAGCCCATGGTGGCCAGGACGGCGGTGGGCTCGTAGCCGCAGTGCGCCATGCAGTTGGCGCAGCGCGGGTCCTTGCCGCGGCCGTACTTGTCCCAGTCGGTCTCCTCGATCAGCTCGCGGTACGTCGGCACGTACCCGTCGCTCATCAGGTAGCAGGGGCGCTGCCAGCCGAAGAGCGAGTAGTTCGGGATCGCCCACGCGGTGCACGGGAAGTCGACCTTGCCCTCCAGGAAGTCCAGGAAGAGCGGGGAGTGGTTGAGCCGCCACTTCTTGCGGTTGCCGCCCGAGAAGGCCTTCTTGAACAGTTCCCGGGTCTGCTCCACGCCGAGGAAGTGCTCCTGGTCGGGTGCCTTCTCGTAGGCGTAGGCGGGCGAGATCATCATCTCGTCGACGCGCAGGTCGTCGTTGAGGAAGTTGAGCACCTCGATGATGGTCTGCGGGGTGTCGGTGTTGAAGAACGTCGAGTTGGTGGTGACCCGGAAGCCGCGCCGCTTGGCCTCCTTGATCGCCGCCACGGCCTCGTCGAACACGCCCTCCTTCGCCACCGACTCGTCGTGCCGCTCCCGCAGCCCGTCGATGTGCACGGCGAAGGCGAAGTACGGGGAGGGCTTGAACTTGTCCATCTTCTTGCGCAGCAGCATCGCGTTGGTGCACAGGAAGACGTACTTCCTCTTCGCCACCAACTGCCGCACGATCTCGTCGATCTGAGGGTGCATCAGGGGCTCACCGCCCGCGATGGACACCATCGGCGCACCGGACTCCAGCACCGCGCCCACGGCCTGGGCCACCGGCATGCGCTGCTTGAGCACCCCCGCCGGATGCTGGATCTTGCCGCAGCCCTCGCACTTCAGGTTGCAGGCGAAGAGCGGTTCCAGCTCCACGATCAGCGGAAACTTGTCCCGCTTGCGGAGTTTCTGTTCGGCCAGGTAGGTAGCGACCTTGATGGACTGGCGCAGTGGCATGGCCATTCGGCTCACCTCCGGGGGAGCAGCACATTACGGTGCCATTCGAAGAATGCAGGCAGGACGGAACGAAGGACACGGAAAGCCGATATTCCACCGCGCACCGTGCCGATCCGGACGAGTTCATGTTCTGGAGCGTCCACGACCACCCGGACGGCCGCAACCGGGCGTCCGTCCGCGCGCACGGCGCTCAGGAGGGTGGCCGCCGATTCCATGTCGACCGCGATCGCGCCGGTCGAGAGCAGGTCGGCCCGCTCATGACCGCGCACGACGTGGTCGGAGCCGGTGAGGGGGCCGGTGTGGACGGTGCGCCCGGGCAGGGTGCGCGCGAGCTCCTTGACGAGCATCTCGGTACCGACGCAGGGGACGGTGCCGCGCGGGTCGCGGGTCTCCTCGGCGACGACCAGGTCGCCGGGGTGCATTCCGGAGGCGAGCCCGGCGCAGAAGCCCGTGGCCAGCACGGCCGCGCCGTCGAGCACCGGGGCGGCGAGGACCCGGGTGACGGACCGCTCGGCCGCCTTGGGCCCCATGCCCGTGCGCAGGACGGTGACGGGCCCGCCGGCCCCGCTGCGGTCGCCCATCCGCAGGGCGAGGTGCTCGATGCCGAGGGCGCAGGCGATCAGCAGCGGGGCGGGGACGGGCCGGGTGCTCATCAGCTCGCCTCGGCCTCTGCGGAAGCCGCCTCGGGACCGGACTTCCCGCTGAACGGCTCGCCGTGCACGTACCGGCCGAGCGCGGTCAGCGGGAAGACCTGCCGGTACAGGTGGTAGTTGATGGAGAAGTCCCAGGGGAAGCCGGTGCCGGTGAAGTGGGGCTCGTCCCAGGAGCCGTCCTCCCGCTGGGTCTCGGCGAGCCAGGCGACGCCCCGCTCGACGGCCTTGGAGTCCTTCTCCCCCGCCGCCAGCAGGGCCATCAGCGCCCAGGCGGTCTGGGACGCGGTGGAGGCGCCGCGGCCGCTCCAGCGGGCGGCGTCGTGGTAGGAGCGCAGGTCCTCGCCCCAGCCGCCGTCGTCGTTCTGCACCCGCTCCAGCCAGGCCACGGCCCGGCGGATCGCGGGGTGCCGGGCGGACAGTCCGGCGGCGGTCAGGGCGGGCACCACCGAGCCGGTGCCGTAGACGTAGTTCACGCCCCAGCGGCCGAACCACGAGCCGTCCGGCTCCTGTTCGGCGAGCAGCCACTCGATGCCGCGCCGGGTGCGCGGGTCGTGCGAGAGCCCCTCGACGGCGAGCATCTCCACGACGTGCGCGGTGACGTCCGCCGACGGCGGGTCGATGACCTCGCCGAAGTCGCAGAACGGCAGCCGGTTGGGGAACCTGCTGGTGTTGTCGACGTCGAAGGCGCCCCACGCGCCGTTCCTCGACTGCATCCCGAGGTTCCAGCGCACCCCGCGCGCGATGGCCTTCTCCACCCGCTGGGGGTCGTGGTGCCGCACGCGGCGCAGCGCGAGGACCACCTCGGCGGTGTCGTCGATGTCGGGGTAGTTGTCGTTGTGGAATTCGAACGCCCAGCCGCCCGGAGGCAGGTGAGGGCGGCTCACCGACCAGTCACCCGGCCGTACGATTTGCTCGCCGAGCATCCAGTCGGCGGCCTTGACCAGTTGCGGGTGGTCGGCGGGCAGGCCCGCGTCGGCGAGCGCGATGGTCGCCAGGCAGGTGTCCCACACCGGCGACTGACAGGCCTCGATCATCCGGGCGCCGTCCTCGCGCCACACGGCGTAACGGTCCAGCGACTTCAGCCCCTCGCGCATCACGGGGTGTTCGAGGTCGTAGCCGAGCAGGTGCAGGGCGATCATCGAGTACACGGCCGGGGGCTGGATGCCGCCCCAGCAGCCGTCGTTCTCCTGCCGCTCGACGATCCAGCGCGCCGCGGAGTTCAGGGCCGACCTGCGCAGGCGGCGCACCGCCACCGTGCGATAGCCGCGGACGACCTTGTCGAGCCGCTGGAAGAGTCCGTCCCAGCTGTTCACCGGGGCGAGCGGCACGGGCGGGTTGGGGTTCGCGGGGTCGGTGTGCAGCTCGTCGAGCGGGAAGGGCGCCGGGCGCACCGGCCGTTTCGCCGAGACGACGGTGAGCGGGACGATCGTCTGCCGGGCCCAGCAGCCGAAGTTGTAGATGCTGAGCGGGAACCAGCGCGGGAAGTACAGGAGTTCCGGCGGGAGTTCGGGCAGGTCCTCCCACTTCCACCAGCCGAACAGGGCCAGCCAGATCCGGGTGAAGACCCGGGCGGCGGCGATGCCTCCGTGGGCGCGGACATGGGCGGACGCCTTGAGCATGTGGGGCGCGTCGGGGGCGTCGCCGGCCAGGCGCAGGGCGACGTACGCCTCGATGGTGGTGGAGAGTTCGGGCGGGCCGCCGTAGAAGGTCGCCCAGGTGCCGTCCTCGCGCTGTTCGCCGCGGATGAAGAGGGCGGCGGCCTGGGTGGTGGCGTCGTCGCGGATGCCCAGGAACTGGCGGAGCAGCAGGTCCTCGGCGTCCATGGTGACGTTCGTCTCGAGGTCGCCCTTCCACCAGCCCTCGGTGTCCTGCAGGGCGAGCAGGAAGTCGGTCGCGCGGTGCACCGCGCGCACGGCGGCTTCTTGTACCCCGGCCGCCACGGGGATGGTGATGTCGGTTTCGCTGGCCGCGGCAGCGCGGGGCGGCAGGGCCCCGGCGCTTCCGTCGGTCGTCGCTGTCATGGCTTCCCCTTCGTGCAGTCGTGCGAAGTCGTGCTGCTGTGGGAACGCCGTCGGCCGGTGCCTTTCTCGCCTCGCTGCACCGGCCGGCGACTACGCGAGGACTATTCGACCGATAGTGATCATCTCTTTCGTACGACGACGAAGTCGGCGAGCGCCGTGAACCGGGCCCGCACCTGCTCGGGCATGTCGACGGCGTTCAGGGCCTCGATGGCGACGGTGTGCTGACGGCGGGCCTCCTCGGCGGTCCACTCCCGGCCGCCGGCGTCCTCGATCAGCGCGGCGCGGGCCGCGAACTCCTCCTCGGAGAAGTCCTCGGAGTCGCTGCTCTTGGCGTCGGCGGCGAGCATCTCGCCGAGCCGCTCGGAGGCGGGGCCGCCCGCCGCGAGCGCCGCCACCACCGGCAGGGACTTCTTGCGCTGGCGCAGGTCGCTCCAGGTCTGCTTCCCGGTGGCGACCGGGTCGCCCCAGATGCCGAGGAGGTCGTCGACGGCCTGGAAGGCCAGACCGAGGTGGTAGCCGTACTTCTCCAGCGCGTCGGCGGCGGCCTCGTCGGCGCCGCCGAGCACCGCGCCGATGGACGAGGCACAGGCCAGCAGGGCGCCGGTCTTGTTGCCCTCCATCTCCAGGCACTCCTCGACACTGACGCGGTCGCGGTGCTCGTAGGAGATGTCCTGGGCCTGGCCGTCGATCAGCGCGCGGGTCGCGGTGGTCAGGCGGCGGGTGGCGCGGCCGGCCTCGACCGTGCCGAGCTCCAGCAGGACTTCGTTGGCGAGGGCGAACAGGGCGTCGCCGACCAGGATCGCCTGGGCGGGGCCGTGCACCTTCCACACGGTGTCACGGTGGCGGCGCTGCTCGTCGCCGTCCATCAGGTCGTCGTGCAGCAGCGAGAAGTTGTGGACCAGCTCGACGGCGACCGCGCCGGGCACGCCGACCTGCGGGGACGCGCCGGTGACCTCGGCGGAGAGCACCGCGAGCGCGGGGCGCACGGCCTTGCCGCCGTCGCCGTCGGTCGGGTTGCCCTGGGCGTCGATCCAGCCGAAGTGGTAGGCGGCGACCGTGTCCATGGGCGGCGCGAGTCGGTCGACGGCCGCCCGGAGCACCGGAGTGGCCAGGGTGCGGCCGCGCTCCAGGAGCGCGGTCACGTCCACCGCGGTCCTGCGAGCGGCCGGCGAGGCCGGTGGCACAGTGGGCACAGTTTCTCCTCTTGTAGCGGTACCGGAGGGGGTGCGGGGGTGTGCCGAGCCGTGCTGATCGAGCATCAGGCCGCCTCCTCTAGCTCGAAGAGGTGGTGGGGTCGGGGCCGGCCGAGGGCGCTCAGCGCGGCGTCCGCCGCACTCACGCCGCTGCGGACCGCACTCTCCATGGTCGCGGGCCACCCTGTGGCGGTCCACGCACCGGCCAGATACAGGCCGGGGGCCTTGGTGCGGGCGCCGGGCCGCAGACGGCCGACGCCGGGGGTGGGAGCGAACGTCGCGGTGCGCTCCCTGGTCACGAAGAAGTCCCGCACCGCGGCGCCGCGCGTGCCCGGCAGCAGCCGCCGCAGCTCGGGCAGATAGCGTGCGCGGAGTTCGGCGACGGGGGTGTCGATCTCGTCCTGCGCCGCCGACTGCGACAGGGCGAGGTACTGGCCCTCGCGCAGCCCGGAGGCCTCGGTGCGGTCGAAGACCCACTGCACGGGGGTGCCGAGCGCCGCGAGGAAGGGCGCGTCGAGGACCTTGCGGTCGTAGACGACATGGACGTTGAGGATCGGCGCGGTGCCGATCCCGAGCAGCCGCTCCGGTGCGTCGAGCGCCCCGTCGGGCAGCAGGCCGAGGGTCTCGCGCTGCGGTACGGCGAGGACGACGGCGTCGGCTTCCAGGTTTTCGCCGGGAACCTGAACGCTCCAGGCCCCGTTTCCGTCAGTGGAGACGGAGGTGACGCGTGTACGGACCTCGGTACGCACGCCCGCGGAGTCGAGCGCCTTGCGGGCCAGCCGGTCATGCAGTTCGCCCAGCGGGACGCGCGCCCAGCCGATGTCGGCCGCGCCCGGGTCGGACAGCAGACCGGTCTTGAACACCATCGCGGCGAGCGCCAGTGAGCAGGTGCCCGCGTCCGCGTTGAGGGTGGCGATCCCGACCAGGTCCCACAGTGCCTCGACGGCGCGTGCCGACTGACCGTGCGCGGTCAGCCAGCTACCGAAGTCCTGCGCGTCCAGAGCCGGATCGGCGAGGTCGAGCCCCTTGAGCGCGAGTGCGGCCCGGCCCACCCTGGCGCGTTCGGCGAGGGAGAGGTGCGGATACGTGGCGAGGCTGCGCCCCAGGTGCAGGGGCACCGGCAGCGCGTCGCGCCGCAGTCTGCCCAGCCGGCGTCCCTCGGGTCTCGCGACGTCGACGACGGGCACGTCGAGACGATCCTGCAGCGGTGCCAGCGCGGTGCCCTCGATGCGGTCGAGGAACCAGCGGTAGGCGGTGCAGCAGCGCAGGTAGACGTGCTGGCCGTTGTCGACGGTCAGCTCGCCGCGACGGAAGGAGAAGGCCAGGCCGCCGAGCCGGGGCCGGCCCTCCAGCAGCGTCACGCGGACGCCCGCGTCGGCGAGTGCGAGCGCGGCGGTGACGCCGGCGAGTCCGCCGCCGACCACGACGGCGTGCCGCCCCTCGGCGAGCCGTTGCCCCTCGCTCATCGCGCACCCTCCCCTGCGGCCCCGCCGCGGTAGGTGCACTCTGCACGGCGGGCCGTCGCAGTCAGGGACGCCGCGCCGGACCGGAGGGTTGCGTGCCGCATTTCTGCGGTTCCTGCGGTTCCTGCGGTTCCTGCGGTTCCTGCCGTTTCTGCGATTTCCGCCGTTTCTCCGGTTCCTGCGGTTTCTCCGGCGGAATCACCTCGGCCCACTTCGTCGTCGGCGTTCTCCATCAGACGTGCCTCCGGACGGTCTGCCGCGACACGTGCCGGGTGTCCAGTCCCGACAGGCCGCGCACGGCGACGTACGCCTTCTCCCGGCCGGGCAGCGACACCCGGCCGCGCAGTACGGCCTCGGGGTCGCGCTCGATGCGGTCGAGGAGCCGCCGGTAGATGCCGGCCATGGCGGCGACACAGGCACCGCTGCGCCGGTCGAGCATGGGCAGCAGCCGGTAGCCCTCGGCGAAAAGAGTGCGGGCCCGTCGCACCTCGAAGTGGACGAGGCCCGCGAAGTCGGAGCCCTCCGGCGGCTCAGGCCCGTCGAACCCGGCCGAGCAGCCGAACTTGGCGAGGTCGTCGGCGGGCAGATAGGTGCGGCCGCCCGCCGCGTCCTCGCGGACGTCTCTGAGGATGTTGGTCAGTTGGAGCGCGAGCCCCAGGGTGTCCGCGTACTCCGGTGCGCGCTCGGCGCCGCGCGCCCCCGGTTCCGTGCCGAACACGCCGAGCGAGAGACGTCCGATGGCGCCCGCGACACAGCGGCAGTACACCTTCAGGTCGTCCCAGGTCTCGTAGTTCTCGCCGCGCACGTCCATCAGCACGCCGTCGAGCAGCTCGTCCAGCCCGCCCAGCGGGACCGGGAAGGCCCGGGCGGTGTGGGCGAGGGCGACCGCGACGGGGTCGGTGTCGTCCTCCTCGACCTCACCGGCGCGGACCCGGGTGAGCAGCGCGCGGGTGTCCTCGAGCCGGGCGGTCTTGACGTCGCCGGCCAGCGCGCCGTCGCCGATGTCGTCGACGCGGCGCGAGAACGCGTACAGCGCCGACATCGCGCGGCGCTTGGCGGTGGGCAGCAGCCTGATGCCGTAGGCGAAGTTCCGGGCCTGCTGCCCGGTGACGGCCTCGCAGTAGCTGTAGGCGGCGAGTACCGGTGCGGACACGTGCGGTGACGACTCCACGGTCCGGATCACCCCTCTCCTCGCAGGGTCACGCCCACCTCGCGCAGCAGCCGGAGCTTGCCTGGCTTGGGCGGGCCGGGAAGGACGTCGTGTTCGGCGGCGGCGATCGCGCGGATCGCCGCCCTTCCCCCCGCCACGAACCCCGCCAGCAGCAGTCTCAGCCTGCCGTGGACGCTACCCACGAGGGGGGCGCCTTCATTCAGGAGATCGCGAGCGCGTTGGGCTTCGTACGCGACCAGGGCGCGTACGGACGCGCTCGCGGTCGGTGCGGCGAGATCCGTCTCCTGCACGTGGAAACGTTTCATGTCCGCGGCGGGCAGGTAGACGCGGTCGCGGCCGAGGTCCTCGGCCACGTCCTGGAGGTGTTCGACGATCTGCAGCGCGGTGCAGACGGCGTCGGAGCGGCGGATCCGCTCGGGGGTCGAGGTGCCGGTGACGGCGAGGACGAGCCGGCCCACGGGATTGGCGGACAGTTCGCAGTAGGCGAGCAGGTCGTCGTAGGTCTCGTAGCGGCTGACCAGCTGGTCCTGGCGGTTGGCGGCGATCAGACGGAGGAAGGGCTCGGGGGTGAGGGAACGGCGGCGGACGGTCGGCCGGAGGCGACGCAGCAGGGGGTGGCGCGGCTCGCCGTCGAAGACCCTGCGCAGGTCGGTCTCGAAGGCGTCCAGGAGGACCGTCCGGTCCTCCGCCTCGGTGGCCGAAACGCCGAGCATGCGGGCGTCGGCGCCGCCGGGGGCGAGGTCACCGTCACCGATGTCGTCGACGAGGCGGGCGAAGCCGTAGACGGCCATGAGGTCCTCACGCCAGGCCCTGGGCAGGAAGAACGGGGCCACCGGGAAGTTCTCGTCCGCGGCCTTGGCGAGGGTGCCGCGCTCCGGGGCGCCGGTGTGCGCGGCCGCCGGGGCCGTCACCGTCGGCTACCCGGGGCACGGACGGCACATGCTGCGTTGAGCTGGGGAGTTTCCGTAGCCATTGCCGTCACATCTCCCGTTCTACACCGCCGACCCAAGACACACTATTTCGGACACGCCGCCCGGCCGCCCATGGGGCAGCCCCGACTCAGGGTGTCGTGCATTATCGCCCCACTTGACGCGTTTCGGGCCCGGTCCAGCTTACGTTGTACAACGCAGGGCGGTTCGCGCAGGTGTCCTGCACATCACAACAACACACCGATTGGCGTCAAGATTCCTGAGCGCGGACGGAGTTGACGTTTCCTTTGCAGACGCGTGGCCCGGCCGGCCAGTTCCGGCGGGGGCCACGGGCCGGTCCGGCCGCTACTTGCCGGTGAACTTCTCGTACTCCTTGAGGACCTCTTCGGTCGGGCCGTCGAGGCGCAGTTCGCCGCGTTCCAGCCAGAGCACGCGGTCGCAGGTGTCGCGGATGGACTTGTTGCTGTGGCTGACCAGGAACACCGTGCCCGCGTGCTTGCGCAGTTCCCGGATGCGTTCCTCGGAGCGCTTCTGGAACTTGCGGTCGCCGGTGGCCAGCGCCTCGTCGATCATCAGCACGTCGTGGTCCTTGGCGGCGGCGATGGAGAACCGCAGCCGGGCCTGCATGCCGGAGGAGTAGGTGCGCATGGGCAGGGTGATGAAGTCGCCCTTCTCGTTGATGCCGGAGAAGTCGACGATCTCCTGGTAGCGCTCCTTGATCTGCTCGCGGGACATGCCCATGGCGAGGCCGCCGAGGATGACGTTGCGCTCGCCGGTGAGGTCGTTCATCAGGGCGGCGTTGACGCCGAGCAGCGAGGGCTGGCCGTCGGTGTAGACCTTGCCGCTCTCCGGCGGCAGCAGCCCGGCGATGGCGCGCAGCAGGGTGGACTTGCCGGAGCCGTTGGAGCCGATCAGACCGATGGCCTCGCCGCGATAGGCCACGAAGGAGACGCCGCGCACCGCGTGCACCTTGCGCACGCCGCGCTCCTCGCCGCGCTTGAGGATGCGGCTCAGGGCTGCGGTGGCGCTGCCCTTGCCGGTCTTGGCGCCGTTGACGCGGTACACGATGTGCACCTCGTCGGCGATGACGGTGGGGACGCGCTCCCCGGGGATCAGGTCAGCCACGGCCGTACCTCTCCTCCGCCTTCCAGAAGTACAGGAACCCGCCGACGGCGAGCAGCAGCGCCCAGCCGCCGGCCACCGCCCACACGTGCTCGGGCAGGTTCTCGGCGCCGTACTCCTCGATGAGCGCGAAGCGCATCAGGTCCATGTAGATGGCGGCCGGGTTCCACTGCAGGATGTCGGCCACCCACTGCGGCTTGTCCGCGAGGAAGACGGGGATGGAGAACATCACGCCGGACGCGTACATCCAGGTCCGCATCACGAACGGCATCAGCTGCGCGAGGTCCGGGGTCTTCGCGCCGGCCCGGGCGAACACCAGCGCCAGACCGGTGTTGAAGGCGAACTGCAGGACGAGCACCGGGACGATCAGCGCCCAGGAGGCGTCCGGGTAGCTGCCGAACCCGATCACGACCAGGAACAGCACGAGCATCGAGTACAGCAGCTGCTGGAGCTGCTGGAGCGCGAAGGAGATGGGCAGCGCGGCCCGCGGGAAGTGCAGGGCGCGGACCAGGCCGAGGTTGCCGGAGATCGCGCGGACGCCGCTCATCACCGAGCTCTGCGTGAAGGTGAACACGAACACACCCGTGACCAGGAAGGGGATGTACACGTCCTTGGACATGCCCCGGCTGGCGTTGAGCAGCACACCGAAGATCATGAAGTACACGGCAGCGTTCAGCAGCGGCGTGGCCACCTGCCACAGCTGGCCTAGCTTGGCCTGGCTGTACTGCGCGGTCAGCTTCGCCCGGGAGAACGCCAGGATGAAGTGGCGCCGTCCCCAGAGCCGGCGGACGTACTCCCGCACCGAGGGCCGGGCGCCGCTCACGGCCAGCCCGTACTTGGCGGCCAGCTGGGCGGCCGTCAGGCCCGCGTCGGGCGACGGAAGTGCGCTCACCGCGACTCCGCCGTCATGCGTTGTCTCACTCACAGGTAGAAAACTTTCGTCTTCGCGATGCGCAGCCTCGAGATGGCTGGCACGAGCCGGGGGGCGGCCCTGGGTACGGCCCGGGGCGCCCTCAGGACGAGCTTGTCAGATCACCGGGGGCCGGCCCAGTCGGGTCAGCCGCCAAACGGTACGCCACTTGATGGGCCTGCGTTCACCGCACGGTGTCGTCCAGCCTTCCCGGAAACCGCCGAACCACGCCCTGAGCGCGGACCGCGAGGGGCGGCGCGCCAGGGTGAGCAGCAGCCACACCCCGAGGTAGACCGGGACGAGCACGGCGGGCAGGTTGCGGCGGGCCAGCCAGACCCGGTTGCGGGCGACCATCCGGTGGTAGACCGCGTGCCGGGAGGGCGCGGTGGTGGGGTGGTAGAGGACCATGTCGGACCGGTAGTCGATCATCCAGCCCGCGTCGAGGGCCCGCCAGGCCAGGTCGGTCTCCTCGTGGGCGTAGAAGAACTCGTCCGGCAGTCCGCCCACTTCCGCGAAGACCTTCGTGCGTACGGCGTTGGCGCCGCCGAGGAAGGTGGTGACCCGGGAGGAGCGCATGGGGTCGGAGGCCCGCAGCCGCGGGACGTGCCGGCGCTGGGTGACGCCGGTGTCCGGGTCGGCGATGCGGAAGCTGATGACGCCGAGGCCGGGGTCGGCCGCGAAGGCCTCGCGGCACAGCTGCGCGGTGTCGTGGCCGGCGAGGAGGCCGTCGTCGTCGAGGAAGAGCAGGATGTCGACCTCACGGCCGCTGGGGCCGAAGGCCTCGATGCCGACGTTGCGGCCGCCGGGTATGCCGAGGTTCTCGGACAGCTCGACCGTGCGTACGCCGTCGGGGACGTCCGGGACGGGCGAGCCGTTGCCGACCACCACCACCTGGACCGGGTCGCCGTCCTGCTTGGCGACCGAGTCGATCAGGGCCCTGAGCTCGGCGGGGCGGTTGCCCATCGTGATGATCACCGCGCCGACCCGCTGGGCGCTCACTTGAGCCTGCTCGACGCGAGGATGGACACCAGGTGCAGCAGCGTCTGCAACAGCGCGATGCCGGCCAGTACGGCGACGCCGAGCCGGGAGAAGAAGAGGTCGCCGCGGGCCTGGTCGACGAAGGCGATGACCAGTATCAGCAGCGAGGCCTCGATGCCGAGGATCAGCCGGTGGAACTTGAGCGCCGCGGCGGCCCGGCGGGCCAGCGCCATGCCGGAGGAGCGCATCTCGGCGGCGGCCTCCTGGACCGGCGGCTTCCCGGTCTGGTGCCGGGCCACGCCGACCAGGTCGGTCTCGGCCTTGATCAGGATCGCGCCGAGCGCGGCCAGCGTGCCGAGGAACGCCCACAGCCAGTCGATCCGGCCGCCGCCCCACAGGTCGGCGGCGCGCAGCCCGAAGCCGACGAGGACGGCGGCGTCGGTGAGGTACGCGCCGACCCGGTCCAGATAGACCCCGCCGAGCGAGTACTGCTTCTTCCAGCGCGCTATCTCACCGTCCACGCAGTCCAGCAGCAGGTACATCTGCACGCAGACCACCCCGAGCACGGCGCCCCACACCCCCGGCACCAGGAGCGCCGGCGCCGCGAGGACGCCGAAGACGGTCATCAGGTACGTGAGCTGGTTGGGCGTGACCCTGGTGTTCACCAGGTAGCGGTCCACCCGCAGGGACACCTCACGCATGTAGAGGCGCCCCATCCAGTGCTCACCGCTGCGCCGGTCCTTCACCCCCGGGGGGTGGACGACCGGCCTGAGTTCAGCTACCGATGGCCTTGACATAGTCGGCGTAGTTGTCCTTGATCTGTTCGGTCTTGAGGTCGAGGTGTTCGAGGATCGTGTAGCGGCCGGGCCGGGTCTCGGGGGCGAACTCCACGGCGCGGACGAACTCGTCCACGGTGAAGCCGATCTCCTCCGCCAGCACCGGCAGCCCGTGCCGCCTGAGCACCCCGGCCATGCAGGCCGCCTCCTCGTGGGCTCCGCGCAGGTACATCGCGAAGGCGGCACCGAGGCCGCACTGCTCACCGTGGGCGGCGGCCCGCTTGGGGAAGAGCAGGTCGAAGGCGTGGTTGATCTCGTGGCACGCGCCGGAGGAGGGGCGGGAGTCGCCCGAGACCGACATGGCGACACCGGTGAGGACCAGCGCCTCGGCCAGGACCTGGAGGAAGGCGTCGTCGCCGACCCCGCCCGGGTGCCGCAGCACCGCCTCGCCGGCCTGGCGGGCCATGGCGGCCGCGAGGCCGTCGATCTTCTCCCCGTTGACGCGGTTGGACAGCTCCCAGTCCGCGACCGCGGAGATGTTGGAGATGGCGTCGCCGATGCCGGAACGGACGAAACGGACGGGGGCCTCACGGATCACGTTGAGGTCGATGACGACCGCGATCGGGTTCGGCACACCGTACGATCCGCGCCCCGCGTCGTTGTCGAGGGTGGCGACCGGTGAACACAGACCGTCGTGCGCGAGGTTGGTGGCGACGGCCACCAGGGGGAGGCCGACCCGCGCCGCCGCGAACTTGGCGCAGTCGATGATCTTTCCGCCGCCGAGGCCCACGACCGCGTCGTAGCGGCCGGCCTTGATGTCGTTCGCGAGCCGGACCGCGTCGTCGATGGTGCCGCCGCCGACCTCGTACCAGGTGGCGCCGGGCAGGGACGGGGCGATCCGTTCGCGCAGCCGCGCGCCGGAGCCGCCGCTGACCGCGATGGCGAGCCTGCCCGACTGCGAGATGCGCTCGTCGGCGAGCACACAGGCCAGATCGTCGAGGGCACCCGGGCGGATGTCGACGACGACCGGCGAGGGGATGAGCCTGGTCAGTACTGGCACGCGATCTCCCGTCCACGGGCGAGGTCGTCGTGGTTGTCGATCTCGACCCACTTGACGTCGCCGATCGGCGCCACGTCGATCCGGAAGCCTCGGTGCACGAGCTCCTGGTAGCCGTGCTCGTAGAACTGCTGCGGGTCGGTCTCCCAGACCGTCTTCAGCGCGTCGGCGAGCTCGGGGGCGGCGTCGCCCTCGATGAGCGTGACGCCGATGTACTCGCCGGTGGCCTCGGCCGGGTCCATCAGCTTGGTGATCTTCGTCATGCCCCGCTCGGGGTCGACGACGACCTTCATCTCCTCGTCGGCGAGGGACTTCACGGTGTCGAGGGCGAGGATGATCCTCCTGCCCTCGCCGCGGGCGGCGAGCAGGGTCTTCTCGACGGAGACCGGGTGGACGGTGTCGCCGTTGGCGAGGATCACGCCGTCCTTGAGGGCGTCACGGCCGCACCACAGGGAGTAGGCGTTGTTCCACTCCTCGGCCTTGTCGTTGTCGATGAGGGTCAGCTTGAGGCCGTACTTCGCCTCCAGGGCCGCCCTGCGCTCGTACACGGCCTCCTTGCGGTAGCCGACGATGACCGCGACCTCGGTCAGCCCGATCTCGGCGAAGTTGCCGAGGGTCAGGTCGAGGACGGTGATCGAGTCCTCTATGCCCGCGGGCCCCACCGGCACCAGCGCCTTCGGCAGGCTGTCGGTGTAGGGGCGCAGACGCCGTCCGGCGCCGGCCGCCAGCACGAGGCCGATCATGCGGGTTCTCCTTCATCGTGTACGGCGGGCGCCCCTGAGGACACCCAGAAGCGGATGCTCTCCACGAGCACCACCAGGGCAACGGCCACGGCCAGGGCCGTGAGCGCGGCCTTGAACCGCGTGGCGGTGAGCAGGGCGGCCAGCGCGGCGACGAGCAGCGTCCGCCCCTCCTGCCCCCCGATGGCGCGCACCAGCCAGGCCGGCGGCGCTCCGGCGTTGCCGCGGATGCGGTACACCGTGTCGTAGTGATGGTAGGCGACGGCGGCCACCAGCCCGAAAGCCGCAGGAAGCGCTCCGTTCACGTCCGCTTTGGCCGCGAGGATCAGGACGGTGCCGTATTCGGCGGCGCGGAAGAGCGGGGGGACGAGCCAGTCGAGGGCTCCCTTGAGGGGCTTCGCGACGGCTTCGCAGGAGAGCAGGACGTAGACGACGGCACACCCGACGACCGACCATCCCGGGCCGTCGAGCCAGGCCGCGAGCGGCACGAGTACGGCCCCGACGGCGGCCCAGAGGAAGGCGGGGAGCGGGGACCTGCCGGGCAGGATCCGCGCCGCCAGTTCGGCCGACGGCCCGTTGTCCGCCAGGTCGGTCAGCGCCTGCGCGGCCCGGTCCGTGCGCCGCGCCTTGCGGGTCACCGAGCGCAGCACCCGCCCGGCCGTGGTGTAGGTCGCCGCCAGGGCGCAGCCGATCAGCAGCACGTAGAAGGTGATGCGGGGGGTGGTGAGAGCCGTCAGGACGGCGATCATGGCCCATCGTTCGCCGATGGGCAGGACTATCATCCGCCGCACCCAGACCGTCCAGCCGACGCTGTCCAGCTTGTCGGAGAGGGCGGCGGTGGGGCTGGTGTTGGCGGTGGCGTCGTGGTTGGCCTCGTTGAAGGAGAAGTCGACCACGTGCCGGCAGGTCTGCAGGATCATCGCGCCCAGGGCGAGGGCCCACACGTCGTCGCCGCCGCGGGCCGCCCCGAGGGCGAGACCGGCGTAGTAGGCGTACTCCTTGGCCCGGTCGAAGGTGGCGTCCAGCCAGGCTCCGAGCGTGGAGTACTGCAGGGAGTAGCGGGCGAGCTGGCCGTCGGTGCAGTCCAGGACGAAGGACGCGATGAGCAGCACGCCGGCGGCGACGAACCCGCCGCGGGTTCCGGTGGCCGCGCAGCCCGCCGCGACGAGCGCGGTGAGGAGGGAGGCCGTGGTGACCTGGTTCGGGGTGAGGCCGCGGCGGGCGCACCAGCGGGCGATGTAGCGGGAGTACGGGCTGATGAAGAAGGTGGTGAAGAAGCCGTCGCGGGCCTTCACGGCCGACTTCAGGCGTACGGCCTCGTCGTCGACGGCGGCGACGGCCTGCCTCGCCTCGTTGCGGGCCTGCGGGTCGGCGGGGACCTCGGCGACCAGGCTGCCGAGTTCGGGGTGGTGGATGTCCGCCCCGTCGGCGTCCAGGGCTTCGGCGACGCGGTCGGCGAGGCTGTCCACGGCGAGAGCGGTGCCGCCGCCCGCCGAGTTCTCCCGGGCCAGCGCGCGGGTGAGGGCCTGGCGGCCGGCGGGCTGCGCGGTGAGCGCGCCGGGGATCGCGGCGAGCGGGAAGCGGGGGTCGGTGAGGCCCAGGCGCAGGGCGTGCGCGTGGCCCACGAAGCGGGCGTCGACCACCGCGACCCGCTCCTGGGCCGGCACGGCGGCCAGCAGGGCTTCGGCGTCGGCCGCGTCGGCGGCCGGCCGGACCTCGAAGCCGAGGGACCGCAGATCGCCCTCCAGCGACGATCCGGGCACCGGCTGACCGGTGAGGATGGCGGTCGGCAACCGAACTCACTCCCTGCCTCCCGGCGCGTGCGCGCCGGTCGTGTACACGGTGGGGGCGCCCTTTGGATTGCGCCGGTCGGGGCCGGGCGGGCGGCATGTCGGCAGAGGCTATCGGATGCCGGGAAAGCCGTGTTCACCGGCCGTTCAGCTCCGGTCAACGCGATTCGCCGGCACGGTTCGCCCGTGCTCTGCCGAGATCATCATCGGTGATCGGCCGCCCGACCGACAAACCGCACCCCCGGAGCAGCAGCTCACCCGCGGCGAGGCATCGCGTCCCCGGCTCGCGCGCCGAGAAGCCGGTGTCGCGCTCGGTCGCCTCCGCGGCCGGCCGCGGAGGAACTCGGCCGGACGGCCCGGTGCGAGGTGCGCGAGAGGGTGGAGCCGGCCCGGCAGGGCCGGCGCTGTCCACCGCGGAAACCGAACTGAGGGTGCCCTGACCTGCACTTGGTTTCTGCAGGTCAGGGCACATGACAACGGTGTTCAGTGCCGCGTTGCCGGATACCCCCTACCCGTAGTTCACTGTGATCCCGGGCAACCACAGGAGGGTGTTTCCATGGGGGCAGGGCACGACCACGGCCATGGGCACGCGCACGCGCCGACCACCGGCACGGCTGCCGCGGCCTACCGGGGCACACTGCGCGTCGCGCTGTCGATCACGCTCGCGGTGATGGTGGTCGAGATCGTCGGCGGGATCCTCGCGGACTCGCTGGCGCTGGTGGCGGACGCGGCGCACATGGCGACGGACGCGCTGGGCCTCGGCATGTCTCTGCTCGCCATCCACTTCGCCAACCGGCCCGCGAGCACCAACCGCACCTTCGGGTTCGCCCGCGCCGAGATCCTGGCCGCGCTCGCCAACTGCCTGCTGCTGCTCGGGGTGGGCGGCTACGTCCTGTACGAGGCGGTCCAGCGGTTCTTCACCCCGGCCGCCACCGAGGGCGGGCTGATGATCTGGTTCGGCGCCGTCGGTCTGGTCGCCAACATGATCTCGCTCACGCTGCTGATGCGGGGTCAGGCGGAGAGCCTGAACGTGCGCGGGGCGTTCCTGGAGGTGGCGGCGGACGCGCTGGGCTCGGTGGCGGTGCTGATCTCGGCAGGGGTGATCCTGGCCACCGGCTGGCAGGCGGCCGACCCGATCGCCTCGCTGGTCATCGGCCTGATGATCGTGCCGCGGACCGTGAAGCTGCTGCGCGAGACGCTCGACGTGCTGCTGGAGTCGGCGCCCAGGGACGTCGACATGGCGGAGGTGCGGGCCCACATCGTCGCCCTGGACGGGGTGGAGGACGTGCACGATCTGCACGCCTGGACGATCACCTCGGGGCTGCCGGTGCTGTCGGCGCACGTGGTGGTGCGCTCGGACGTGCTGAACGCCATCGGCCACGAGAAGATGCTGCACGAACTGCAGGGCTGCCTGGGCCACCACTTCGACGTGGAGCACTGCACCTTCCAGCTGGAGCCGAGCGGCCACGCGGAGCACGAGGCGCGGCTCTGTCACTGAGCCCGCCCGCTGCCCGTCCGAGCCCGTCCGGCCGTCCCCGTAATCGCACACTCGTTCAGGACGGTTCTCCGCCCCGGGCTCCGGGCAAGATCAGCCATCGGGGCCCGTTGCCGCGCGCGGGGACATGCGCGGCGTTCGCGCGAAGTGCCGGGAGGGCCGCGCGCGTACGGCAGACTGGGGACGCGAGGACCGATGCTAAGGATGGGTATGCCGATCACACCTGCCACCGCGACGTACAGCTCGTCGGAAGGCACCGCGGACGCGATTCTGCTGGAACTGGTCGACGAGAACGGCGTGACGATCGGCACCGAGGAGAAGCTCGCCGCCCACCAGCCGCCGGGCCGGCTGCACCGCGCGTTCTCCGTGTTCCTCTTCGACGAGCGGGGCCGGCTGCTGATCCAGCAGCGGGCGCTCGGCAAGTACCACTCCCCCGGTGTGTGGTCCAACACCTGCTGTGGTCACCCCTACCCCGGCGAGGCGCCGTTCGCGGCGGCCGCCCGGCGCACCTTCGAGGAGCTGGGGGTGTCCCCGTCGCTGCTGGGCGAGGCGGGCACGGTCCGCTACAACCATCCGGACCCGGCGTCCGGCCTGGTCGAGCAGGAGTACAACCATCTGTTCGTCGGCATGGTGCAGTCGCCGCTGCGGCCGAACCCGGACGAGGTCGGCGACACGGCCTTCGTGACACCCGCCGAACTGGCCGAGCGGCATGCGAAGGACACGTTCTCCGCCTGGTTCATGACGGTGCTGGACGCGGCCCGGCCCGCGGTGCGGGAGCTGACGGGGCCGTCGGCCGGCTGGTGATCCTCAGGGCGTCCGGACGGGTTTGAGCGGCAGGGCGGCCCAGATCACCTTGCCGCCGCCGGAGGTGTGCTCGACGTCGCACGCCCCGCCCGCCTCCCTGGTGATCTCCCGTACCAGGAGCAGTCCCCGGCCGCCGGTCTCGTCGTGGTCGGCCTCCAGGGCGGTCGGGCGGTAGGGGTGGTTGTCCTCCACGGCCACCCGCACCCACTCGGCCCCGACGGCCACCTCCACGGCGAGCATCGGCGACAGCAGCGCCGCGTGCCGGACGGCGTTGGTGACCAGCTCGGAGACGATCAGCAGCAGCCCCTGGAGCAGGTCGTCGGAGACGGGCACTCCCTGGCGGTACAGCAGGTCCCGTACGGCGTGTCGCGCCTGTGGGACGGAGGCGTCCACGGCGGGCGCGGTGAACCGCCAGACTCCCTCGTAGGGAAGCGGCCCGGGAACCGGATCGGCGGCCGGCCCGGGGTCCGGGTCCTCGGCGGACCCGAGGGGTGCGTCCGCGCCGCCCGCTGGGCGTGGGTCGGGCCCGCGCCCGTGGTTGTCCATCGTCCGGTCGCCGCCCTCGCGCTCGATTGTCACCACGCGTCGAGTGTTGGTAACGAGGGGCATCCCCCCGGAGGACTGAACAGAAGTCAGCGATTATCGAGTGTTTCCGACTGTTTCCGTATGCCCCCGCCGCATCGGAGACTGTTTCTGTCGCGGCGATGCCGGGTTCGCGCATTATTCGTGTTGTACGGCCCGGGGTTAGCATCCGGGCCATGGAGCCCGAACTGCTGCACGGCGTCACCGACGGGGTCGCCACCGTCGTCCTGCACCACCCGGCGAAGCGCAACGCCATGACGGCCGCGATGTGGGCCGCGCTGCCGCCGCTGCTGGACGGGCTGGCCGCCGACGACGGGGTCCGGGCACTGGTGGTGACGGGCGCGGGCGGCACCTTCTGCGCGGGCGCCGACATCTCCACGCTGCGGGGATCGGCGGACGAGGCGCAGCAGCTGGCGGTACAGGCCGAGGAGGCCCTCGCGGCGTTCCCGAAGCCGACGCTGGCGGCCGTGAAGGGGCACTGCGTGGGCGGGGGCGCGCAGCTCGCGGTGGCCTGCGATCTGCGGTTCGCCGAGGAGGGCTCTCTGTTCGGGGTGACCCCGGCGAAGCTCGGCATCGTCTATCCGGCCTCCGCCACCCGGCGGCTGGTGGCGCTGGTCGGCCCGGCGACCGCCAAGTACCTGTTGTTCTCGGGCGAGTTGATCGACACTCCGCGGGCGCTGCGCACCGGCCTGGTCGACGAGATGCTGCCCGCGGACGAACTCGACAAGCGCGTCGAGGAGTTCACCCGTGTACTGGTGTCGCGTTCACAGCTGACGCAGGCCGCCGCGAAGGAGTTCGCGAACGGCCGCACGGACCGGGACGCCCACTGGGCCGCGCAGGCCCGTGGCAGCGGCGACACCGCGGAGGGTGTCGCCGCGTTCCTGGAGCGCAGGGAGCCGCGCTTCACCTGGACTACGTCAGGATGAAGCGGGAGCGCGCCCTGAGCCGGTCGACGAGGTGGGCCGGGGCCTTCGCGGGCGAACCGGCGTCGTAGGGCGGCTGCGGGTCGTACTCCGTGCCCAGTTGGACGGACCGGGCGTGGTCGTCGCCCGCGATCCGGCCGAGCAGCGCGAGCCCCATGTCGATGCCGGAGGAGACCCCGGCGGCGGTGACGTACTTGCCGTCGAAGACGACGCGCTCGCCGGTGGGTTCGGCGCCCAGCGCCCCGAGCTGCTCCAGGGCCAGCCAGTGGGAGGTGGCCCGGCGTCCCTCGAGGAGGCCCGCTGCGGCGAGCAGCAGGGAGCCGGAGCAGACGGACGTCGTCCAGGTACTGGTGGCGTCGGCGGTCCTGAGCCAGTCGAGCAGGGGCTCGTCGGCCATGAGCGCGCTCTGGCCGGGGCCGCCGGAGACGACCACGACGTCGGGAGCGGGGACCTCGGACAGCGCCCTGTCGGCGGTGAGTGCCAGAAAGCCGGACTCCGTGCGGACGGGCCCTCTCTCCCGGGCCACGAAGACGGCCTCCGCGTCCGGGGCGCGGGAGAGGATCTCGTACGGCCCCACGACGTCGAGTGCGGTGAAACGGTCGTAGACGACGAAGGCGATCTGCATCGGGTCCCCTCCAGTGGGTGGCACAGCTCGGTGGGTGGTGGCGGGCTCAGTGGGTGGTGGCGGGCCGGAATCGGCGGCGGTACTCCGCCGGGGCCGTCCCGAGGGCCTTGACGAAGGCGCGCCGCATCGCCTCGGGGGTGCCGTAGCCGCTGGCGCGGGAGATCTCCTCGACGCCGTCGGCGGTGTCCTCCAGGAGCCGGCGGGCGTGTTCGAGGCGGACCCGGTCGACATAGCGGCCGGGGGTGGTGCCCGTGTCGGCGAGGAAGGCGCGGGCGAAGTGCCGGGGCGAGAGCCGGGCGCGGGCGGCGAGCGACTCCACGCTCAGGTCGTCGGCCGGATGCTCGGTGATCCACTGCTGGACCTCGCGCAGCGGCTCCCGGCGTGCCGTCTGGGCGGCGAGCTGGGCGCTGAACTGGGCCTGGTTCCCGGGCCGGCGCAGGAAGACGACCAGATGGCGGGCGATGGCGAGGGCCGCGTCCCGGCCGAGGTCCTCCTCGACCAGCGCGAGGGTCAGATCGATGCCGGAGGTGACCCCGGCCGAGGTCCAGACGGCGCCGTCCCGGACGTAGATCGGGTCGGGGTCGACCTCGACGGCGGGGTGGTCGCGGGCGAGCCGGTCGCAGTACGCCCAGTGGGTCGTCGCCCGGCGGCCGTCCAACGCCCCGGCCCGGGCCAGCAGGAGCGCGCCGGTGCACACCGACACCAGCCGCTTCGCGCGCGGGGCGTTCGCGCGCAGCCAGTCCGTGAGCGGCCGCGCGTCCGGCCCCCGGGTGCCCTGGCCACCGGGTACGAGAAGCGTGTGCGGGGCACGCGCGCGCGTGAGGACCTCGTCCGGTACGAGGGTCAGCCCGCTGGAGGTACGCACCGGGCCGCCGTCCAGGGAGGCCGTACGGATGCGGTACGTGCCCGGGGTGTGCCGCTCGGCGCCCGTGAAGACCTCCAGGGGGCCGGTGACGTCGAGGCTCTTGACGCCGTCGAAGAGGACGACGAGGACGGTTCGCTGCGCCATGAGGACGATTCTTCGCGCGCCGCGGCATGGCGGCAATGACGGGCTCCCCACCTTTTCTGCCATCGCGCGGTGTGACCGGGAGCCGCCGAGGTACTCGGCGGCTCCCGGGCCGTCGGGGCCGGGTGACGAAAGGGGAGACTCGTGTTCCGTGCCATCGCAGACGTGCTGCGACAGATCGGCGGCGCCGTCGCCACCGTGGTGACGCTGCCCTTCCGGGCCCTGGCCCGGCTCTTCGGCGGCGCGTCGGGCTCCACCAGGAGCCGCAGGGCCTGACGCGCGGCCCGATGTCCGCGCCCTGATCCCCGAGTGTCGGCGCCACCTGCCACAATTGCCGCGCAACCTTGAGCGAGAAGGCGGTACGGGATCGTGACGACAGCCGGATCCATCGAAGCAGGGTCCATCGAGGGCAGGATCGCCGAGGAGCTCGGCGTACGGGAACGGCAGGTGAAGTCCGCCGTGGAGCTGCTGGACGGCGGCTCCACGGTGCCTTTCATCGCCCGCTACCGCAAGGAAGCGACCGAGATGCTCGACGACGCGCAACTGCGCACGATCGAGGAGCGGCTGCGCTATCTGCGGGAGCTGGAGGAGCGCCGGACGGCGATCCTGGAGTCGGTGCGCGAGCAGGGCAAGCTCACCGAGGCGCTCGAGGCGCAGATCCGCGGCGCCGAGACGAAGGCACGGCTGGAGGACATCTACCTGCCGTACAAGCCCAAGCGGCGCACCAAGGCACAGATCGCCCGCGAGGCCGGTCTCGAGCCGCTCGCCGAGGGGCTGCTGGCCGATCCGTCGGTCGACCCCGTCGCCGCCGCGGCCGCGTTCGTCGACGCCGACAAGGGCGTCGCCGATCCGCAGGCCGCGCTCGACGGTGCGCGGGCGATCCTGACCGAGCGGTTCTCGGAGGACGCCGACCTGATCGGCGAGGTGCGCGAGCGGATGTGGGTGCGCGGCCGGCTGGCCGCCAAGGTACGGGAAGGCAAGGAGGAGGCCGGCGCGAAGTTCGCCGACTACTTCGATTTCGCCGAGCCGTTCACCGAGCTGCCCTCGCACCGGATCCTGGCGATGCTGCGTGGTGAGAAGGAGGAGGTCCTCGACCTCGTCCTGGAGCCGGAGGAGCCCTCCGAGCAGCCCGGCCCGTCGTCCTACGAGGGGATCGTCGCGTCGAGGTTCGGGATCGCCGAACGGGGCCGCCCCGCCGACAAGTGGCTGACGGACACGGTCCGCTGGGCCTGGCGCACCCGCATCCTCGTCCACCTGGGCATCGACCTGCGGCTGCGGCTGCGCACGGCCGCCGAGGACGAGGCGGTGAACGTGTTCGCGGCGAACCTGCGCGACCTCCTGCTCGCCGCGCCGGCCGGCACGCGCGCGACGCTGGGCCTGGACCCCGGCTTCCGCACGGGCGTGAAGGTGGCCGTCGTCGACGCCACCGGCAAGGTCGTCGCGACCGACGTCATCTACCCGCACGTCCCGGCCAACAAGTGGGACGAGGCGATCGCCAAGCTCGCGCGGCTGGCGAAGGAGCACGCGGTCGAGCTGGTCGCGATCGGCAACGGCACGGCGTCGCGGGAGACCGACAAACTCGCCGGCGAGCTGATCACGAAGCACCCGGAGCTGAAGCTCACCAAGGTGATGGTGTCGGAGGCGGGCGCCTCCGTGTACTCGGCGTCCGCGTTCGCCTCGCAGGAGCTGCCCGACATGGACGTGTCGCTGCGCGGCGCGGTCTCCATCGCCCGCCGGCTCCAGGACCCGCTGGCCGAACTGGTGAAGATCGACCCGAAGTCGATCGGCGTCGGCCAGTACCAGCACGACCTGTCCGAGGTGAAGCTGTCGCGTTCGCTGGACGCGGTGGTGGAGGACTGTGTGAACGGCGTGGGCGTGGACGTCAACACCGCCTCCGCGCCGCTGCTCGCCCGGGTCTCCGGCATCACCTCCGGGCTCGCCGAGAACATCGTGGCGCACCGGGACACCAACGGGCCGTTCACGTCCCGTACGGAGCTGAAGAAGGTGGCGCGGCTCGGTCCCAAGGCCTACGAGCAGTGCGCGGGCTTCCTGCGGATCCGCGGCGGCTCGGACCCGCTCGACTCCTCCAGCGTGCACCCCGAGGCGTACCCGGTGGTGCGGCGCATGGTGAAGACCTCCGGGCAGGAGGTGGCCTCCCTGATCGGCAACACCGGTGTGCTGCGCTCGCTGCGGCCGACCGACTTCGTGGACGAGACGTTCGGTCTGCCGACCGTCACCGACATCCTCAAGGAGCTGGAGAAGCCCGGGCGCGACCCGCGGCCCGCCTTCAAGACGGCCACCTTCAAGGACGGCGTGGAGAAGATCTCCGACCTGTCCGCCGGGATGGTCCTGGAGGGGGTCGTGACGAACGTGGCGGCCTTCGGGGCGTTCATCGACGTCGGCGTCCACCAGGACGGTCTGGCGCACGTCTCCGCGCTGTCGAAGACGTTCGTCAAGGACCCGCGGGACGTGGTCAAGCCCGGTGACATCGTCAAGGTGAAGGTCCTCGACGTCGACATCCCGCGCAAGCGGATCTCGCTGACGCTCCGACTGGACGACGAGGCGGCACCGCAGGGCCAGGAGCGGTCCTCCGGCGGCGGCCGTCCGCAGCGGGGCGGCGGGCGTCCGCCGCAGCAGCGGCAGCAGGCCGACGGCCGGCGCGGGGGGAACGGCGGGCAGCGCGGCGGCGGAGGCGGTGGCGGGCGTCCGGCTCCGCCGCCGGCCAACAGCGCGATGGCCGACGCGCTGCGCCGGGCGGGGCTGCTCGACCCGAAGAAGGGCCGGGGCTGAGAGAGGCGGGCCGGGCGCACCCGCCCGGCCCGCTCGTACAGTGACCGTATGACCACTTCCCGTGTCCTCACCTGGAAGGTGCCGGCGAGCGGCGGTTACGAGACCGCGTGGGCCGACGCCGGCGACGGAGAGCTGCGGGCACGGGGCCGCGCGGTCGGAATCGTGCCGGAGCCGTACTGGGTGTCGTACGACCTCGACACCGCGGGCGGGTTCGTGACCCGTCGGCTGCGGGTGACGGTGGAGACCGCCGAGCGGACCCGGTCGCTGGATCTGCGGCACGACGGGCGGGGCGGCTGGACCGCCGACGGGGAGCGGCTGCCCGGGTTCGGTCCCGCCGTCGACTGCGACCTGGGCCTGTGCCCCCTCACCAACACGATGCCGGTCCTGCGGCACGGCCTGCACCGGGGGCCGGGCGAGCGGCGGCTGCTGACGGTGTGGGTGTCGGTGCCGGCGCTGACCGTGCGGCCGTCCTGGCAGACGTACACGTATCTGAGGGCGGGCGAGCGCGGCGCCGCGCTGGTCCGGTTCGCCTCGGGGACGTTCCGCGGCGACGTGGAGTTCGACGCGGACGGGTACGTGGTCGACTACCCGGGGCTGGCGACGCGTCTCGCCTGAAAACCGGTTGTCGGCGATCTTGCCGTCGGCAGACTGACCGTATGACGGACGCCGAACCCAAGAAGGATCCCAAGAAGGATCCCAAGAACGATCTCCAGACGTATCTGCAGGACGCCCGTGACGCGCTGGTGTGGAAGCTCGACGGGCTGTCGGAGTACGACGTACGCCGGCCCATGACGCCCACCGGCACGAATCTGCTGGGCCTGGTCAAGCATCTCGCCGGTGCCGAGGCGCTGTTCTTCGGGGCGGCCTACGGGCGGCCGTTCGCCGGGACACCGCTGTGGATCACCGGGGACGCCGAGCCGAACGCCGACCTGTGGGCGCGCGCCGACGAGACCCGGGAGGAGATCGTCGATCTCTACCGGCGGGCCTGCGCGCACGCGGACGAGACCATCGCGGCGCTGCCGCTGGACGCGGTCGGCCGGATTCCCGGCGGACCGGGCACCGAGGTCACTCTCCATCACAGCCTCGCCCACATGACCGCCGAGACGCAGCGGCACGCGGGACACGCCGACATCGTGCGGGAACTGATCGACGGGGGCACGGGACAACGGCCGGGCGGTGCCAACACGCCCGAGAAGGACGCGGACTGGTGGGCAGCCCACCGGGACCGGGTGGAGCGGGCTGCGCGGGACGCCCGTTAGCGCTCCGTCACCTTGCCGTCGGCGACCTCCAGGCGTCGGGTGACACTGACCGCGTCGAGCATGCGGCGGTCGTGGGTGACCAGCAGGAGTGTGCCCTCGTAGGCGTCGAGGGCCGACTCCAGTTGCTCGATGGCCGGGAGGTCGAGGTGGTTCGTGGGCTCGTCGAGGACGAGGAGGTTGACACCCCGGCCCTGGAGGAGGGCGAGCGCGGCACGGGTGCGTTCACCGGGCGACAGGCTGACCGCCGAACGCCGGACGTGGTCCGCCTTCAGGCCGAACTTGGCCAGCAGGGTGCGGACTTCGACGGGTTCCGTGTCGGGGACGGCCGCGCAGAACGCGTCGAGCAGCGACTCGGAGCCGAGGAACAGCCCGCGTGCCTGGTCGACCTCGCCGACCAGGACGCCCGAGCCGAGGGCGGCGTGTCCGGCGTCCAGGGGGACACGGCCGAGCAGCGCGCCGAGCAGGGTCGACTTGCCCGCGCCGTTCGCGCCGGTGACCGCGACCCGGTCGGCCCAGTCGATCTGCAGGGTCACCGGACCGAAGGAGAAGTCGCCGCGCCGTACTTCGGCGTCCCGGAGCGAGGCGACCACGGCGCCGGAGCGCGGGGCGGCCGCGATCTCCATGCGCAGCTCCCACTCCTTGCGGGGCTCGTCCACCACGTCCAGTCGTTCGATCATGCGCTGGGTCTGCCGGGCCTTCGCGGCCTGCTTCTCGCTGGCCTCGCTGCGGAACTTGCGGCCGATCTTGTCGTTGTCGTTGCCCGCCTTGCGGCGCGCGTTCTTCACACCCTTGTCCATCCAGGAGCGCTGGACCTGGGCCCGCTCCTGGAGGGCCGCCTTCTTGTCGGCGTACTCCTCGTAGTCCTCGCGGGCGTGCCGGCGGGCCACGTCCCGCTCCTCCAGGTAGGCGTCGTAGCCGCCGCCGTAGAGATTGATCCGCTGCTGGGCGAGGTCGAGTTCGAGGACCTTGGTGACGGTGCGGGTGAGGAACTCGCGGTCGTGGCTGACCACGACCGTGCCGGCGCGCAGGCCCGTCACGAAGCGCTCGAGGCGCTCCAGGCCGTCCAGGTCGAGGTCGTTGGTGGGCTCGTCGAGGAGGAAGACGTCGTAGCGGGACAGGAGCAGGGAGGCGAGGCCCGCGCGGGCGGCCTGGCCGCCGGACAGGGACGTCATCGGCTGGTCCAGGTCCACGCCGAGGCCGAGGGAGCCGGCGACCTCCTCGGCCCGCTCGTCGAGGTCGGCGCCGCCGAGGCCGAGCCAGCGCTCCAGGCTCGTCGCGTACGCGTCGTCCGCGCCCGGCGCCCCGTCGACCAGCACCTGGGTCGCCTCGTCCATGGTGCGCTGCGCCTCGGCGACACCGGTGCGGCGGGCGAGGAACTCTCGCACGCTCTCCCCCGGCCGGCGCTCCGGCTCCTGGGGCAGATGGCCGACGGTCGCGGCCGGCGGGGAGAGCCGGAGCTCGCCCTCCTCGGGCGCGGTCAGCCCGGCGAGCAGCCTGAGCAGGGTGGACTTGCCGGCGCCGTTGGCACCGACCAGCCCGATCACGTCTCCGGGGGCGACGACGAGGTCGAGCCCGGAGAAGAGGGAGCGGTCGCCGTGCCCGGCGGCGAGGTTCTTGGCGACGAGGGTGGCGGTCACAGGTCGTAGATCCTAGCGGCCCGCGTTCCCCCGCCGGACTCGCCGTCCGCCGGCCCGTTCGGCTACCGTCCCCGCGTGAACAGCAGCGGGAACGGCGAAGTGATCGTGGTGGGCAGCGGGGTCGTCGGTCTGGCGACGGCCGTCGTCCTGGCCGAGCGCGGTGTGCGGGTGCGGGTCTGGACCCGGGACCCGGCGGAGCGGACCACCTCGGCGGTGGCGGGCGCGCTGTGGTGGCCGTACCACATCGAACCGATGGCGGCCGCGCGGCGGTGGTCGCTGCGCTCGCTGGAGGTGTACGAGGAACTGGCCGAGCGGCCCGAGGAGACCGGCGTGCGCCTGGTCGAAGGGGCCATGGGCGGGACGGACCCGGCGGAGGTCGCGGGCTGGGCGGCGGGCCGGCTGGCGGTGCTGCGGCGGGCCACGGACCGCGAGTACCCCGCGGGCGGCGCGATGTGGGCGCGGCTGCCGCTGATCGACATGGCCGTGCATCTGCCGTGGCTGCGCCGGAGGCTGCTGCGGGCGGGCGGCACGGTCGAGGAGCGCGCGGTGAGCGATCTCGCGGAGGCCGGGGCGCCGGTCGTCGTCAACTGCGCGGGCCTGGGCGCGCGGGAACTGGCGGGCGACCGGTCGGTGCGGCCGCAGCGCGGACAGCTGGTCGTGGTCGAGAACCCCGGCGTCGACACCTGGCTCGTCGGCGAGACCTCGGGCCACGAGCTCGCGTATCTCTTCCCGCAGCCCGGGCGGCTGCTGCTGGGCGGGACGGCCGAGGACGACGCGTGGTCGCCGGAGCCGGACCCGGCGGTGGCCGAGGCGATCGTACGGCGGTGTGCGGCCCTGCGTCCGGAGGTCGCCGGGGCGCGGATCCTGGAGCACCGGGTGGGGCTGCGGCCGGTACGGCCGGCCGTACGGCTGGAGCGCCGGACGCTGCCCGACGGGCGTGTGGTGGTGCACCACTACGGGCACGGCGGGGCAGGCGTGACGGTGGCGTGGGGGTGCGCGGAGGAGGCGGCCGCGCTGGCCGCCTCCTCGTAGCGGGCCGTTACGGGATGCGGTGCGTGTTCCGCTGGTCTCGTACGCCGTCCAGCGGGGCGGCGCCGGGGGTGGGAGCGGCCGCCCGGGTTCCGGCGGTGGCGGCGGCGAAGGCGTCCGCGCCGCCGACGACCGGGACCCGGGCGGAGGTGCGGGCCAGGTCCAGGGTGAGGGTCGGGGTGTCGGCGGGCGGGTCGATGAGGTCCTTGTCGGTGCCCGCGACGATCAGGCCCAGCCGGTGGCCGGCCGGGACGACGTGGTCGGTGGCGGCCAGGTCGAGGGTGATCGTGTACGCCCGGCCCGGGGTGAGCGGCACGCCCTTGCCGGGGTCGGCGTAGGTGCCGAGGTCGGCCCAGCCGCGGCTGAGGACCGTCTGCTCGACGGCGGTGGTCTTCGCCCTGGTCTCCTTGAAGCAGGCGCTGTCGCCGGCGGTGCTCTCGCCCCAGCAGGTGCGGTCGGTGAGGGTGGTGATGCCCTCGCCGCTCGCCGCGTAGTCCCGGATGGTGTCGGGGCCGAGGTCCACCAGGACGGCGGTGAGATGGGCCGTCGGTGTGGTGGGGGTCGCGGTGACGGTGACCTTCGAGGAGCCGGACAGGCGCAGGTCGCGGGTGAGGGGTCCGGTGGCGAAACCGGCCTTGGCGGAGGTCGGAGTGTCGATCAGCGCGGCCCAGTCCGTCTCGCTCAGCCCAGGGTCGTCGGTGAAGGTCTCGGTGCCGGTGCCCTTGCGCAGGCCGAGGGTGCCGACGCCCGGCAGGGTCCCGGTGGCCGGGCGCAGGGTCGTGGCCCGGGTGCCGCGCGGCGGCCAGACCTTCGAGGTGGCCCACTGGTCCGGGTGGCGTTCGACGTCGGCCATCGGCTCGCGGTCGATACCGTTGTCGTAGCCGAGGAGTTCGTGGTCGAACCAGCGGTGCAGGGTGTCGACCCAGGCGGCGCGACGGAAGTCGAAGGGGTCGACGTGACCGGTCTGCGACAGCCAGACCTTCCGCTCGACGCCGTTCTTCGCGAGGGCGTCCCACCACTGGCCGAAGTGCTTGGTGCGGACGTTGAGGTCCTGCAGGCCGTGGACGGCGAACACGCTCGCCTTCACCTTGCCGGCGTCCTTGACGTAGTCCCGCTCGGTCCACAGGGACGTCCAGTCGCCCGTGCGCGGGGCGTCGTCGACGAGTTTCTGCTGGACGGCGGCGCACTTGGCGCGGGCGTCAGGGCTGTCGACGTAGCCGGAGAGCCAGTCGGGGCCGGAGTCGTAGAGCGGGGCGCCCTGGGCGAAGTAGTAGTCGTACCAGGAGGAGATGGCGGCGATCGGGACGATGGTCTTCAGGCCCTTCACTCCGGTGGCGGCGACGCCGTTGGCGATGGTGCCGTCCCAGCTCTTGCCGATCATGCCGGTCGTGCCGTCGGTCCAGCCCGCCTTCGCTCTCGTGGTGCCGGTGCGGGTGGTGTACGCCTTGGCGCGGCCGTTCAGCCAGTCGACGACGGCCTTCGCGGAGAGGATGTCGGAGCGGCCGCCGACGTCGACGCAGCCGTCGGAGCGGTTGGTGCCCGCGAGGTCGACGCCGACGAACGCGTAGCCGCGGGGCACGAAGTAGTTGTCGTAGAACAGCGGCATCTGCACGACGTTCCCCGCCGTGTCGTACGTCTTGAGCTGGCTCTCGTTGCCGCGGCCGCAGCAGGAGTAGTAGGGGCTGGCGTCCATGATGACGGGCACCTTGCGGCCACGGGCGGTGGGTTCGCGGGGGCGGACGATGTCGACCGCGACGCGGTCCCGCTTCCCGTCCCCGTCGCCGTCGAGTCCGGTGTCGACCCACACGGCCTCGCGGATGGCATCGGCGTAGGAGTAGACGGGTCTGCTCTCGCGCGGGCTGCCGTGGGCTGCCACCGGGGTGAGTAAGGCGGCCACCAGAAGGGTGAGGGCGGCGGTCGCGAGCGTTCTCCAGGTCGTGAAGCGCATGCGTATCGGCATGCGCGGACGGTACATCGGTCAACTCCCGTGCAGAAGAGGACGACTGTGCGTCCCGGTGCGGGACGGGGGGCGCGTGACGTGGCGGAAAGGAGCCCGTGGGAGTGGTGCGCCCATGACGGCCGAATGGCGATCGTGTGACAGGGGTGGCGCTGGACACCCCTGCGCGCACAACGAGTCAATAGGCTCCGAACAGCCCTTGGTTTCCCCACGACTTGGAGCTCCTGTGCACCGCAGAATCCTCACCCCGGGCGTACTCGCCGCCGCGTCCGTGCTGCTGGCGATCCCGGCGTCCGCCGCGAGCGGCGCCCCCGGCGCGCCGGGCATCGGCGATCCCTACTACCCGGCCTACGGCAACGGCGGATACGACGTCTCCCACTACGACCTGCGGCTGCAGTACCAGCCGGCGACGGACGAGCTGGCGGGGACGGCCACGATCCTGGCGCGGACCACCGAGGACCTGTCGAGCTTCGACCTGGACTTCCTGCTGGACGTCAGCGAGGTGCGGGTGAACGGCGCCACCGCGTCCTTCGCCGCCTCCGGCGAGCACGAACTGGTGGTGACCCCGCAGAAGCCCCTGCCGAAGGGCACGCCCGTCACCGTCGTCGTCCGCTACAGCGGGGTGCCGTCGACGAAGAGCGCCTACGGGTTCTCCACCTGGCACCGCACCCCGGACGGCGCGGTCGCTGCGGACGAGCCCGAGTCGGCCTGGTGGTGGTTCCCGAGCAACGACCACCCGCTGGACAAGGCGACCTACGACGTGTCCGTGGCCGTCCCGGACGGCACCCAGGCCATCTCGGGCGGCACGCTCCAGTCGACGACCTCACGGCTCGGCTGGACGCGCTACAACTGGCGCCAGAACAAGCCGCAGGCGACCTATCTGGCCACGCTGGCACTCGGCAGGTTCGATGTCACGACCGGCACCTCGGAGGGCGGCATCCCGGTCGTCAACGCCTACAGCAAGGACCTCGGCGACGACGACGGGGCCGCGCGGGCGAGCGTGGAGCGCACCGGGGAGATCGTCGACTGGCTCAGCGGCTACTTCGGGCCGTATCCCTTCGGTTCGGCGGGCGGGTACGTGCCGAACACCACCACCGGGTTCGCGCTGGAGACACAGACCCGCGTGTACTACAGCCCGCGGCAGTTCGCCGGCGGCTCCAACACCTCGGTGGTCGTGCACGAGCTGGCCCACCAGTGGTACGGCGACTCCGTGTCGCTGAAGGGCTGGAAGGACATCTGGCTCAACGAGGGCTTCGCCCGGTACGCGCAGTGGCTGTGGTCCGAGCACGAGGGCGAGGGCACGGCGCGGGAACTGGCCGACTACGTGTACGCCTCGCACCCGGCGGACGACGCGTTCTGGACGGTGAAGCCGGGAGACCCCGGCGCGGACAAGCAGTTCGACATCGCGGTGTACGACCGGGGTGCCCTGGCGGTGCAGGCGCTGCGCGACGAGATCGGCGACGAGGCGTTCTTCGCCGTCCTCAAGGGATGGCCGCAGAAGTACGCGTACGGCAACGCCGACATCGCCGACTTCCGGGCGTACGCCGAGCAGGTCTCGGGGAAGCCGCTCGGGGCGCTGTTCGACACCTGGCTGTTCCAGCCGTCGAAGCCGGCGGCACCGGCCGCGCTCGCGAAGGCCGCCGCTCCCGCGCAGCCGAGGTCGTGGAAGAAGATCGCGGCCACGAACGACCTTCACGTCCAGGAGCGTTGAATCCGGACCCGAACTCCTGCCTGATCCGCGACGGCTCTGGGTAACAAGGCGTGAAGGGTTCCCGGAGACCGGGTTCCCGAAGACGGATCCCTGGAGACCGGGTCTCCGGAGACCGTGGGCGGAGGGGAGAGGGTCATGGCGGGCACGCAGAACGGCAACGAGGGTCTGTGGCGGGTCCTGGCGGGCGTCGGGGCGGTGGGGGTCGGCATCGGCCTGATCGGCGGTGTCCCCCTGCTGACCCTGCTGGGAGCCCTTCTCGCCTTCGTCGGCCTGATCGGGCTGGCGGTGACCCGACGCAAGTGAGGGCCCTAAGGGCTGTCCCGTAATCCCCGGTGGTCTCGGGAACTCGCGATGCCGAGGGCGGTGGTCGCCTCAGACCTTCCGCCCTTCGGCATGGCCGTTGGCCATGAGGTGAGTGTGGGCACGAGCACTGCCATGGTCCCGGTCCTGCCCGTGACAAGGCTTGCAGCCTGACGGGACACGGCGAAGTTCAACTCCCGCGCCGCCTCCTCGACGCGGGCGCGAACCTCCGGCGAGACGGTCCGGTGCGGCGAGAGTGCGTGCCGGACGTCGCGACGCCGCGGAGATCCATCAGAAGGGCCCTAGTTGTATTGCCCTGTGAGGTTGGGGACGCGGCTGGCGGGTGGTTGGCCTTGCAGCGCGGTGTGTCCGCGGTGGTGATTGTAGGTGTGCAGCCACTGG